>JBGTII010000111.1:0-21313 GCA_041745735.1 Pyrinomonadaceae bacterium
TTTTGGTCCGGTCCGGACCAGGTGGACCAAGATGGACCAAGATGGACCCAGATGAGCGTGTCGATATCAAACGATCAAAGCAAGGAACTCTCCCGGCAACTGGCTCAATTCTTCCATAAAAGTATTTGAAACATACCCAAAAGCCGCGAGGCCTGTAAAAAGATGTATCCCCATCAGGCCTATATATAGTGAGAGTGCGATGGTAAGCCCATAACGAGCAAGGGGGCGGTTACCCCATTTGAAAAGCACGATCGCCGCCGCTAGACCGACCGCGATCTTTGCACCAAGAAAGGGGCCATTGCCGATATCCAAGAGGCTCGCCATTAACTGATTACCCTCGGTCGCGACGCCGCTACGCACCCATACGATCGTTAACACAGCATCGAAAAAATTCAACGCGAATAAAAGAATGGTCGGTGCAAATAGATGCATTGGTAAACGGCCTCCTGCAAAAACTTGTTAAACTTGTCTCTTAAATGACTTGACCCCCGGTTTTTACACCGGGGGCCTTCTGGTCACACATGAGTCTTACGAACTGTTGTTGTCGTACTGAATATACTGCTAATCGAGTGCGATTTCAAAAAAAATCGACATTTTTATTCGCAAAGATATTGATGATAATCTGTGAGGGTAATAAATGCAGTTGCGAAAATATTATTTGCAACGAAAATGAGCGCTTGACAGTCAAAGACGCTGGCATTTGGCCGTGCGATTTGACGGATAACCAAAATGGGCCATCAGGAGGAAACTACTATGAAACGGATCTTTAACCTTAAAAATATTGCTGCGGTGATGAGCTTGGTCATGCTGTTGGGCGTAACTGGTGCGGTTGCGCAAAAGAAAAAACCTGTCCTAAAAAGAAAACCTGTGGTCAGAAAGGTGGTCAAACCAGTGGAGCCGGTGTTCACCGTCGATAGCGGAACGGTCATCCGCGTCAGGATGAACAATACGATCAACTCAAAAACCGCGATCGTCGGTCAAAAATTTACGACGACCGTGACTGAGCCTGTCTATTCGAGAAACGGCGTCGTCGTTATTCCGACCGGCAGCATCGTCACGGGCCAGATCACTTCGGTCAGACAGGCCACCAAGGGCGGAAACCCGGGCCAGATCGACTGCAGCTTTACCTCGGTCAGGCTGCCAAACGGCCGCACACGGACGATCAACGCTTCGCTCACCGACCTTACGTCGGGCAAAACGACCAGCGACAACGAGGGCGGCGCATCAGGCAGCAAGATGAAAAATCGTAAGATCATCTTTATCGGCGGCGGTGCTGCCGGTGGTGCCATCCTCGGTGCAATCGTCGGCGGTGGCAAGGCAACCGCGATCGGTGCGATCCTCGGTGCCGGCGCTGGTTTTCTGGGCGAGAAGCTGATGAAAGGCCCTGACGCTGAGGTCCAATCGGGCACGGAGTTTGGCTTGTATTTGAATCAGTCGATCGCGCTGCCTAAGTTTGCAGAGGTTGGAAACCCGATGCAATAACTCAACTGTGAGCAACTTTTCACGAAAGGCTGTCTGAAAAGGCGGCCTTTTTTTGCAATATCCCGTATCGGACACGCTCACATTGCCGCATAAAAAGCTTTACAATTCCGATCAGTCGTGGTATTTTGGCAGGAAATTCAACACATCGGAGGAGCTCTATGCGATCAGCACGTTTACTAGGTTTGGCGACGCTTTTTGTCGTTGCGCTTTTAACTAGAGGTTCGGCGGCCCAAACTACTGCGTTTACATATCAGGGTCAACTGAATATAAGTGGTTCTCCCGCTAACGGAAGTTACGATTTCGAATTTCGACTCTTCGGCCAATCCAGCGGAGGGAGCCAACTCGGGCCGACCGAGACCCGATCGAGTTTAGGCGTGGCCAACGGAAATTTCACTGTGACGCTGGATTTTGGCGCTCAGTTTCCCGGGGCCGCTCGCTTCCTTGAAATAAAAGTGGGAGCTGCGCCGAGTGGTGCAACGACTCTCCTGGCCCCGCGACAGCAGATCTATAGCGCTCCTTATTCGATCAAGAGCCTGAATGCAGATCAACTGGGCGGTATCGGAACAACCGGGTTCATTCAGAACACGACGACGCAGCAGGCTGCGAGCAATTTCAACATTTCAGGCAGCGGCACAACGGCAGGACCGATGAACTCTCAACGGTTCAATCTTCCGGCCGCGGGCGGCGGAGTCATCCCATTCTTTGGTAAAAGGGACGCCACTCATATCGGACTGTGCGGCGGCGACATGGCCGGGGTATTCCTTGGTTGCGTTCTGGAAGCCGATCTCACAGATCCTAAGAACGGAACGACCTTGACGATAATGGCCCCGCTCATCGCGGAGGATGATGTGACGATCGATGATAACGCTACGATCAACGGCTCAGCGATCATTGGAAATGATCTGACCGTCACTAACCATGCGACCTTTAACGCTAATGTTGTCATCAACAGTATAACTGCGCAGGGCACCAATCATTTATGCCTGGCACCGGGGAATATCGTCGGAGGCTGCGGCTCCAGCCTGCGTTTTAAGAATAATGTTGCCCCGTTTAAGGGCAGCCTAGATGTGATAGATCGTCTAAAGCCGATTTCATTCACATGGAAGAACGGCGCTGGTGATGACGTCGGGTTTGGGGCGGAAGACGTTGCGAAGATCGACCCCCGTCTTGTTACCTACAACTCGAAGGGAGAGGTCTTCGGGGTGAAGTACGACAGATTGAGTGTCGCGTTCGCTAACGCGTTCAAAGAACAGCAAGCACAGATCGGCGAACAGCAAAAGCAGTTGTCACAGCAGAAAGAGTTGATCGAAAAGCAGCAGTCCGATCTTGCGGAACTCAAAGCCCTTGTTTGTTCGCAAAACTCTGCGGCTGCGATCTGCAAACCGAGGTAAATGATGAACACGAAAAGATCTAGTTTGTTTTTCGTTATGGTCATTCTAGCTGGCGTTGCCGTTTCCGCAGCAGCTCAGTCCGGCGACAATTTCAGCATTGCTAAGTCGGCGATCTCGAATGGCGGGGACTCTTCGAGCGGCGGCGATTATACCGTCAAGGCGTCCCTCGGTCAGGCGTTTGCCACAGAAGCTTCATCCGGCGGAAGCTTTAATACGCGTAGCGGGTTCTGGCCCGATGGAGGGATCGTGGTCGTGAGCGGGCAGTTGTGGACCTCGCAAGGTCGAGGCATTAGAAGAGGTCCGATCAGATTTACCGATCCGCAGGGCAATTATTTTGTTGCCCATCCGGGCGTCAACGGCCAGTATAGGTTCAATTCTCTTATACCGAACACGGCGTATATGGTCACGATCCAGAACACGAGATTTCAGTTTCCGCCGCAGTCATTTACGTTCAGTGACAATGCGGCAAATCTGACGATCATGGCATTGCCGTGATCAGATCTTAAATAGTGTGAACGAGAAATTCGGGCGTGACGATTACCGGCGAGAAAAAACCAGCGGCGGTATTGAACATTCGCAGCCGGGCCTGTTTGCGGACATTGGCGATGTGGCCAAAATTCCATGTAACGAGATAGTCGATCTTGTGAAACGACGCGATCGCGACGTGGATGGCGTCAGCCATAAATTTGCGGTGAAAAATGCCACGATCGATATAGCCCTCGGCGAGGATCGCGACTTCCTCCGCAAGGTCTAGCTGCTCAAAGGGTTTGATGAGATTTAGACAGCCTGAGCGGTAAGGTTCGGCGACGCGTTCGATCTCACGCTGGACGAGGATCGAACTATACGCAGTGTATTCGGACATCTCATGCTCCCACCAGCGTATGGTCAGATCGCGGCGAAACGGTTCACCGTTGTCGAGATAGGCACCGACGACTGATGTTTCCAGATAGATGCTGAGCTTCATTTATTCCTTTTCGACCTTTACAGGAACAAATGTAACTTTTGCGTTTCGAAAATCAAAGGTGAGCTTATAATTCTTGAGAAAATTACCGCCCAGGATGCCTGCCTGTTCAAAGCCGGACGCCTCGTTGATAATATCGAGGTTAAGAGCTATCGCCATTATGCTCTCGCGTGAGTGTTTGCCAAACGTGACTTTTGGCAGCAGAAATGTCGGGACATCTTCGGTGACACCGGCAGCTCCGATAACCGTAAGTCTTTCTGAATTGCTGTATGGAAGTATTTCCTCTACCCTAGAAACCCGCTCCGAGATGACCGATACACTGGCGCCTGTATCTACAATAAAATTGAGCTTGGAATCAATGCCGGGTATCTCAACTTGACCGCTAAGAAAACCGCTGGATGTAAGCCTCAAAGGCAGTGACTCAGCATTTCCGTCGGTGAACTCTTGCCGATCTATCTCCCTTCGCGTCAACGAAAAGGTTTTGCCGCCATAATCTATTGTCGTGAGGAATTTCGATATCAGAGCCAGCCCGATATAGCCATCCACTTTTCTTGCATCGCTGTGAAACGGACGAATATAGACCGGTACATTTCTGATATCTACTTCGCCTATACCGACTTTTTTCAAAAAGCCGTAAATTATCTCAAATTTACCATCACCACCAACGCCCCGGGCGTATCCGCCACGGGTTATGGGTTTGATCTTTAATCGTTTCGCGGTTTCCTCTGAGATCACGGAAATGCCTGAGCCGGTATCAAGGACGAATCGCAGCGGTGTCTGTTTATCATTTACCTTAACCGTGATCACGGGACGATTACCCTCTAGGTCAAATGCCACCTTTGTCTGTTCACTTCCTTGGGTGACATACAATCCGTTAATGCTGCCTAAATACTCAAGAAAGCTAATGAGCCCTTGAATACGGGCACGTCGGTCACTGTCAGTACTCTTGGAAATATCAAGGAACTTTCGGTAGGCCGCCGCCGCTTCTCGGTATAGTTCTGCCCTTGCAGAGACTTGGGCCAGGGCAAATGCATAGTCAGGTTCATCGGGAGCATAATGGGCCGCCTCGCGTAAGTTTCCGTAGCTTTGCCCCAAACGATTCTCATAAAAATCGACCATTCCATACCCGGCCCAGGCCAGATGCTGTTTTTTATCCAGCGCCAACGCAGCGTAAAAGAGCATTCTCGCGTCCTGAAACATACCGGCGGTTAGCAACATCGCACCCAATATGGCTCGGACACGTGCATTATTCGGCTCGGCGACCGCTATGGGAAAACATAGATCATTGGCCTCAAGGAGGCGGCGCTGTTTGACCAGGACGAAGCAAAGCTCGACCTTGGCCTCGGTACGCTTTTCGTCTAGGGCCGCGGCTTTACGCAGTTTTACCTCTGCTTCGGGCAGCAGTCCGGCACGCGTGAGTTGGGCAGCTTCTTTAATGAGCTTCTTAATATCGTTTTTTGTATCGGTTTCAGTGGGATGCACGGCTAGAGTGCTCGTACTGAAAATTACGACGAATAGGAGGACGGCCGCGTATTTCGAGCGCGAGATCCGTTTGTATATATCTGCAAATCTACTGCTGCACCGCATAATACAAACTCCGCTATGACGGCGTCGAGTTCTACTTTAATATTACACCCGTTTTCATCGACCAGAGCACAAGATCTAGCTCATCAAAGTCAATATTTATCTTACGGGTAAATTGTCTAAGCTTGTCTTCAACCGTTAGATACCTGAGACGCGTATTTGGTGGCTTTGGGTCCTCAATTATTTTTAGCTCGGCGAGACAGTTCAAAACGTGTTTGTCCAGGATAGCGTAGCCGGTAAAGCCGATGTTTCGCAGGTAATGGCTCGCCTCCTTGTAACCGAGGCCCTTTATCCCGGGTTCCTGCACAAGCCAATCGCGTCGCGCTGTCGAGCAATCAAAACCGTCAAGCTTGGTACGCAGTTTGAGATCACAATGTTCGAGCAGGAATTGGCGTGAAGCAACGATGTACTTGGAACGGGCGTTCGGATAACGGTGCGAGCCGACCAGAGCACTCGCAAGCTGTTGTTGATCGCCGTCCATCAAGATCGGTTTCACGGCCTCAAGGGAATTGAGCCCCATCCTCGCCGAACAACCGCCGGTAAAAAAGCAAAAGACCATCTCTTCCCAATGAACACGGTCAGTGCCAACAGCCCGTATCGCCGCAAACTCATCAAGCCGCCGACGGATCTCCGTTCGCCGCTCTGCGTGCGTTTTCTTTATGTTTTCAATGGTTATCGGCTCGCTGACTCGTTTCACGTCATAATTCTGCGGTTTCTCCCGCGAGGTGTCAATGATGTCGTACGGGGAGATCCGCGGTTCTGCCGCCGCTCCTATTGCACGGGGCGAGGCGGCGGCTCAGCCGCAAAATCTCTTAGATGACCATCGGTGAAGCTTAGCTTCACCGCAAATAGAGCGGCAAGCCGCACAGTCTTAGTTATGCTGTTTTGATGAACTTTGTCATCGTGATGCGGGTGCCGTCGTCGGATTGTTCGATGCGGACGTCGTCCATGAGGCCTTTCATGAGTTTTAGGCCCCAGCCGCGGCGGCCTTCTTGGGGTTCGACCTGTTTTGCGGATTTGTCGGCTAGGCGGAGGCCGCGGTTGGCGATAGTGATGACGATCTTTTCGTCATCGACGGCAAATTTTTGATGGATCTTGCGGTCGGGGCTGAGCGAATGCTCGGTCGCGTTGATGCACGCTTCGACGACAGCGGTCTTGATCTGGTTGATCGCTTTGGCAGGGAAATTGTGGCGTTTGGCGATGTCCTCGATGGTGTGGGCGGCGATCATCTCGGTGTCTTCGCCCATCGGGACGGTAATCTCGTATTCGTCTGCGAGAGCGGCGGCAGCATCGGTCACGCCATCGGTGTTTAGAACTTGTGCGAGCAGAGCGGCCTGGCGACGGCTCGAACCGTTGGCGTTGCGGCCGCGAAGGGATGCGAGTGCGTCGGCGGCAAACCCCTCAGGAGCGATGAGCCATAGCTTGAAGTTTTCAAAGCCGCAATGATACGCGGCCATCTCTAGCCGGTCGCACCAAAATTCGGTCAGATCCCCGGTGGCTTCGAGCTTTGACTCGACCTCCGCGGCAATGACCGCTATCTCTTTGCCGTTACCATCGCCGTCAGTTCCTAGAGCGATAACGATACGCTCGGCATCGGCGATCTCAGCCAGCTGCGGGTAAAACGCCGCCGCGTTCGCGGTATAGACGATCTGCGGCAGGGCGATCTTGTTGTTATCCTCTTTCAGAATTTGTTGGATCTTTTCTTCGTCAGCACCTTTCAGCTCGTCTTTGAATCGCCCGTAATCAATGAGCGCCGGCGACACCATTCTGCCGTCAAAAGCCGCGAGCAGTTCACGCAAGCCGAGAGCCGAATTTCGGCGATAGACACGCGCCATCATGCCCGGTGCACGGCGGATGTTTGCGGCGAGGGCTTCGCCGATTATGAGCGCTCGTGAACCGCCTTCGAGTTTTATCCTGGCTGCGATGCGATCCACCGCGATCACGTCGTTGGCATCAGAGCGGACCACACCAGATTCGTAGCGTATCAACTCGCTGTGATTAAGGCGTCCAAGCATCCGCCCGGTTTCGTCACCGCTGATACCGACATGCTTTTTCCAATAAACAAAAGGGATGCCAGTGTCTCCAGAATTGTGGGTTTCGTTTAGCAAATGCAATGCTTTGGCACGCAGTTCGACGCCCGGGATAAGCCGGTCAAACAATGCATCGAACGAACGCCCGATTCGCCCGCCAAAGATCTCGTCCGTATACGTCTTTTGCACGCGGTCAAATGTGTCGAGGCTCTCACCCCGTTCGCCAGCCGAAGCAAACAGCGACCGGATCGCACCTGGCCGTCCGCCAAGCTGGATCGCGATCAGATCGCGTGTCTGGTCGTTGATCACCACGCCTGTCGATGCAGAGAGGTTTTCGACAAGCATTCCGGCATCAGCCGGTTTGAGGCAATTGAGCGGCATCGATTCGAGGGTTGTTCGGCCGAACATAAACCGCCGTTGACCGCTAAAGACGTACGGGATCAAGCCACGCGAAAAGATCGAGACCGAGTCGGCGAGCAGGCTTTCGCCACCCTTTATCTCGGGCAGAACATTGAGCCCGTCGATCATCACAAAGCTCTTCGCACCATGCCCCGCTGCCCGCAAAGGAGCACTAAGGCAATTTCGGATAAAGGAACTGTCGTCGTTCAAACGGCTATCGCTCTTACAAGTCTCGACGAGTCGGTCGATCCAATATCCGTCAGCCGGCACGGCAAGCTCGGCCAGCTCGCAGATCTCCGGCGACGAATCGAGTATTTTTTTGTCGCTGCGACGAAACGCGACCGTCTGGAGCAGAAATTCGCGGACAAAACGAGCGGCGAGCGTTCTCGCGTCGGCATCGCTCGGCTTGATCTCAAAATAGAACGGAACAACTTCGCCACCAGCCGCAAAGAGCCGGTCGTACGCCTGTCGCAACAGCTCGGACGCACCCGCGGCTGGTTCGCAAAGCATCGCCAGTCCGCCGGTCGCGGCAGTATGCTCCACCAAACGTCCAAGCTCCGCCTCACGGCCGATAAATTCGTCCGGCGAGCACGTGGCAAAAATCCTATTTTCGACAACTCGTTTCATTTAAATGACGCTTGTCTCTGCCGGCATGTCTTCGAACGCCTGCACGCGGTTACGGCCTCTATTTTTAGCGTGATAAAGAGCCTTGTCGGCCGCCGAAACGATATTTTCGGCGAGACATAACTCGGCCGAACAACTCGCGACACCGATGCTCAGCGTAACGCGGCGGTGCGGAAACGCCGTCTCGGCGATGTTGCTGCGGATACGCTCGGCGATGATCAACGCCTCTTCGCTGATCGTCTGCGGCAGCAGGATCGCAAACTCCTCGCCGCCGTAACGTGCCGCGACGTCGGCTCCGCGCAGCGTTTCGCGGATAATATTCCCGACCATCTTCAGAGCCTCGTCACCGGCCGGATGGCCAAACTGGTCGTTATATGATTTGAACTCATCCACATCGAGCATCATAAAACTCATCGGAAATCCGTGGCGGTTCGAACGCTTGATCTCTTCCATCAGGCGTTCCTCGATGTAACGGCGGTTGAGCAATCCGGTCAGGGCATCGGTGACGGATAGCTGTTCGAATTCGCCCGCCATTTCTTTCAGTGTCGCACGGTCGATCGAAACTGCAAGTTGCGGGGCGATCGCCTGAAATAATTCGAGCGATTCTTTGTCAAAGGGCTTGCCCCCCGCGCGATCGGTAAAACTCATCACCGCGATCACGCTGCCCCCGATCGTCACCGGACAGCTTAGAAATGACGCCGATCTGTAACCCCGTTCGTCCACCGGAGGCAGACCGGTCTTAGCAATATCCGAGACAATGACGGGTTCGTTACGGTTGAATATCACTCTTGCAACACGCGAGCCCGCATCTGCATTACTGTCTATCTCCGCCCGCGAGCCGATTATCGATTTGATCTCAAATAATTCTGCTGCCTTGTCATAGACCAGCAGGGACGCACGCTCGGCCTGTAGTATCTCGGCCGCATTTTGCGTCAGGCTGAGCCAAAGATCGTCGGTCTCGACCGATTTTATGCCGCCGCTAAAACGCCGGACCGCTCCGCCGATCAGCTCACGGCGTGCAACATCGCTGCGGAGCCGAAGTATCTCTAACTGCGGAGCTATCGATTGGCACATGCGGGCGATCTGTTTTTTGCCGCTTTCGGTACCTATTTTGTCCAGTGTTGCGACCGCCGCTGATATCTCGCCGGCGACGCCGATCGGGAAAAGATTCATCGTCCGCGTTGCGTCATCAGCACCCTTACGCTCACCAAGCTCAAGCGGCATTTCGTTCTGCAAAGCCTCAAGCAGACGGTGGTCGTCGGCCGCGATACCGAGCCGCACCTTGCGCCCTTTCATCTCGCCAAACGCCGCCCGGTTCTCAAAACCGCCGTTGCTGCGTTCGAGCCAGACGAGTGCCTTAAATCCGTAATGATGCGCGAGAAACTCTAAGATAGACTCAGTCGCACGCGGAAAATCCGTTTTCAAAAGCGATCCGAAAAACGCCCGCCATGCCTGGATCTCAGCAGTCTTTGGATTTGTCGGGATTGAGATCTCCTGTTCCGATTGCTCTACATCGGGCTGCTCGGGTTCAAGCTGTTCGTACGGCTCCGCGATCGGGGTTTCCGGTAGTTCAACTGTTTTCGATTCAAACTCCGTTGCGACTTTCTCCGCCGCGTTTTCGATCTCGGACAGCGAACCGGCCAACAAAATATTCTCAAAAAACTCCGACGGCGAATGTTGGCTCCAATCGCCGGAGATAGCACGCTCGGTCGCACGGCGATAATTTTCGGCCTTGACGAACGTCCGTCCGACGATGGCGACGAGCTTTTGCCCGGTGTCAGAGATCGGCACCGCCCGGCATTCGAGCCCGGCGTGACAGGTGTACGACACAGCCTCACCAACTTCGCTCACCTCTTCTAACGCCGTCCCGCAAAACGCGGCACATTGGCCCACGTATTTGGCGTCGGGATTGAGGTTACGACAGATCGAATTATTGTTCGCCGTCGCCAGCTCACGCCCCGCCGCATCGGCCACAGCTATCGCCAGCCCCGCGTCATTGGCTATTCGCTCTATAGTTAAAGTTTGTGAAAACTCGCTCAAGTCGGTGATTATGGCTCCCACGTCAAATACCAAGCGCAGATCACGGACGTTCCGCGACTTAGTTGATCTTTTATTTACCTTTGTAATACGGCCAATCGCGTCACTATTTCACGAAAATCGAAAATACTGGGCCTCAAATTTCCGAAGGTTTAATTTAAAAGGCAAGGTATCAAAACCCCCACTAATTTAGCCCTTATGTTCGCTAACGTACTTTCAAATCAAGATCGAGATCTTATCCTAAATATTGACAGCATATTGAGAAAGTTTCAGGGCACATGAACCCCTATTTTATAAAAGTGATTTGAATATGCTCGCCCGAATATTAATTTTTTCACGGAGGCAATTATTATGATCAACGATTACGAAACAACAGAGCCTAACACGTCGGATGCAACGCCCGTATCTTCCGCGACCGAGACCGCTTCAAATGACGATGTCATTTCGACTCTGAACGGGCTGATCGAGACCTGTAAAGACGGGCAGGACGGTTTTAAGACAGCGTCCGAAGGGATCGAAAGGTCGGACCTTAAGACTGTGTTTTACGAATTTTCGCAACAGCGGTCTGAGTTTGTTGGAATTCTGCAAGGACTTGTCCGTTCGCTCGGCGGCGACCCGGAATCGACGGGCTCGTTGTCGGCGGCAGTTCATCGAGGCTGGATCGACATCAAATCCCTTGTCACCGGCAAAGACGAAGAGGCCATCCTCAACGAATGCGAACGGGGCGAAGATTATGCCAAAGAAGCATACGCCGATGCATTAAAAACGGCTCTGCCCGCGAACATTGCCGATGTTGTTGGACAACAGTCTCACGCGGTACTTGCTGCCCACAATCGCATCAAATCACTGCGCAACGTCGAGAATCAGAAAGCAGCGACACCGGGAATGTCCTAGATCGCTTCGTTTTTAACAATTAAAAAGAGGCTCCTTATCGAGCCTCTTTTTTGTGCTAATTTCCTATCGCTCCCAATCCATCGGACACGTTCGCCTCGATGTCGGGATGCTCAGGCGAGATGCGGATACAAGCCGCAAAATGGTCAGGTTTGATCTCAACGAGCTGCGGAACCTGGGTCTTGCATGCATCGATCGCAAATTGACATCGCGTGTGAAAATGACAGCCGGACGGCGGATTTATCGGCGACGGAACATCGCCCGTTAAGATGATCCGCTCGCGTTTCGCTTCGATCTCAGGATCAGGCACTGGCACGGCAGAAATCAGCGCCTGTGTATATGGCATCAGCGGATCGCGGTAAATTTCCTTGCCACCAGCAAGCTCGACGATGCGGCCGAGATACATCACCGCGACGCGGTCCGACAGATGACGCACGGCACGCAGGTCGTGCGAGATAAACAGATATGTCAGGTTCTTTTCGGCCTGCAGACGTTCCATCAGATTCATTATCTGCGCCTGAATGGACACGTCGAGTGCGGAGATCGGTTCGTCGGCGACTATGAATTCGGGATCAACAGCCAGAGCTCTCGCAATGCCAATACGCTGACGCTGACCGCCCGAAAATTCGTGCGGATAACGTTTAATAAAGCGTCGGCTGAGGCCGACGGTTTCCATTAACTCCTCAACACGCGACGCTGTCGATCCATTGCCAATCCCAAAAGTGCGTAACGGTTCGCCGATGATCTGGCCAACGGTCATTCGCGGATTGAGCGAAGCGTACGGATCCTGAAATATCATCTGCAGATCTTTTCGCTGCTCACGCATCGCGGATTTCGGAAGATGTGCGAGATCCTTGCCGTTGTACAAAACCTGGCCACCGGTCGGCTCGGTCAGCCGCAGGATCGCTTTACCAAGCGTCGACTTGCCGCAGCCGGATTCGCCGACGAGTCCGAGCGTCTCGCCCTTGCGAATATCGAGCGACACGCCGTCAACCGCTTTTACAACCTTTGCGGGTCGCAAAAATCCGCCGCCCGAGCTGTAATGCACCTTAAGATCCTGTATCGAGATCAATACCTCGTCAGAGGGGCCGTGAGCCTGCGGCGGATTTGGCGTATCAAGCGTCAGGGTCGGATTGTCGTCATTAAGGTCTAAAACAGACGTCGCTCCGCAAAATTCGCATTTGATAAAGCGGATCCCGTCATCAAAGTCGAGGTTTGCGGCGCATTTTGGGCAGCTAAGTTGGATCAGCATTATTTGGCCACCTCGCTTTTGGATTCCGCATAGATCTCTTTCGCAAAATGGCACAGCGAATGGTGATCTTCATTGATCTGCACGAACGGCGGAAACTCGGTGTGGCAAATATCCTCGGCACGGCTGCAGCGCGGGGCAAACGGGCAACCGGGAGGCAAATGGGCAACATCCGGCGGCAGCCCCGGTATTTGGTATAACTCTTTCCCCTGTTCGTGCGCAGGGTCGGGAACGCTTCTTAACAAACCTTTTGTGTAAGGATTCGCGGGCGTTGCAAACAATTCCCATGTCGGGGCCTGTTCAAAAACCTTGCCGGCATACATCACGATGATCTTGTCCGTCATCCCCGCGACGACGCCGAGATCGTGCGTGATCAGGATGACGCTCGTCCCCATCCGAGCTTTGAGGTCTTTGATAAGTTCGAGAATTTGAGCTTGGATCGTGACGTCGAGAGCGGTGGTCGGTTCGTCGGCGATGAGCAGCTCGGGGTCACAGCTTAGGGCCATCGCGATCATCACACGCTGACGCATACCGCCCGAGAATTCGTGCGGGTGGCTGTCGATGCGATCCTCGGCGTCGGAAATGCCGACGAGCTTTAGCATCTTGATCGCGTGTTCGCGAGCCTGCTGTTTGGTATGGCCGAGATGAAGCTGTGTCACCTCCATAAGTTGTTTTGAGATCTTGAGAAAAGGATTGAGCGAGGTCATCGGGTCCTGAAAGATCATCGCGATCCGGCGGCCGCGTATCTTTCGGACGTCGTCAATTGACAACGCACGCACATCGATGCCGTCAAAAATGATCTTGCCATCCACGATCTCGCCCGGAGGCTCCGGTATCAGCCGCATGATCGACAGGTTTGCCACCGATTTGCCACTTCCCGATTCGCCGACAATGCCGAGCGTCTCGCCTTTTTTCAACTCGAACGAGATGCCGTCAACCGCCTTGACGACGCCGTCTTCGGTATGAAAATAGGTCTTGAGGCCGTCGACCGAAAGAATTGTGCCGTTATTGCTCATCAATTAAAATTTCCGCGTTTGCGGGTCCAGTGCGTCACGCAAGCCGTCGCCTAAAAAATTTAACGAAAACAACGTGAGAGCCATCGTCAGCCCCGGGAACAAAAGCTGCCACGGGAAAATGGCGATATTCTTAACGCCGTCCGACGCAAGGCTGCCCCACGAAGCATACGGCGGCTGCACGCCCAATCCCAAATACGACAAAAACGCCTCGGTCAGCATCACGCTTGGCACGGTCAACGTCGCATAGACGATGACGGGACCTAGAGCGTTTGGCACGAGATGGCGGAAGATAATACCAAATGTTGAGACGCCAGTTGCCTTTGCGGCAAGCACAAATTCCTGATTCTTAAGCGACAGTATCTGTCCACGCACAACGCGCGCCATCGTCAGCCACGAGACTAACCCGAGTGCAAAGAACAGTAAAAATATCTGACTCAATCCTTGGTTCCCCGCTCCGCCAAGTGTCGTCGAGAGCCACTGTATCCAGTCCGGCGTGCTCGGTCCGCCAAAAACTGAAAGCAGAACGATTACGATCAGAATATACGGTATCGAATATAAGATATCGACGACGCGCATCATCAGGTTGTCGATCCGTCCACCAAGATATCCGGCGGTCGCCCCGTACGAGACGCCGATTATCAACGAAACGGTTGTTGAAATGACACCGACCATCAGTGATATGCGGCCGCCCTGTAAAACACGTGCCAAGATGTCGCGGCCTGCATCATCCGTTCCCATCAGATGCCTGAAAGACGGTGGCATTGCCTTGACCAAATTGTTGTCAGTCGGTATCCAGTCGTAGGTGTAACCGGTCGTCCATTTGATGATCATCGGGCCGATGATAACGGCAACGACCATCAATGCAATGACACCGAGGCCAAACATCGCGAGTTTGTTGCGGCGCAGGCGCCGCCATGCGTCACGCCACAGCGAAGCTCCCTTTACGATCTCGATATTCTCAGCCATAGCAACTATTCGTAACGAATTCGCGGATCTAAAAACCCGTAAGCGATATCAACGATCAGGTTAAAGATCATGATCAGGATCGACAAAAATGCAACAACGCCAAGTATCAGCGGCTCGTCGCGGTTTAAAACCGCCTGGATAAAAATGTTGCCGAGGCCGGGTATTGCAAAGACCTTTTCGACGACCACGGTTCCGGCAAGCAGAGCCGCGAGTGCCGGTCCGGTGAATGAAAGTACAGGTATCAACCCGCCGCGGATCGCGTGCCGCAGCAAGACGGTCTTTTCATCCAAACCCTTTGCGCGAGCCGTGCGGATGTAATCCGAACGCATTACCTCGAGCATTCCGGCTCGCGTCAAACGTGCGATGTAAGCTGCGTAGATCGCCGACAATGTAATGACCGGCAAGATGATCGACGACACACCGCCCCAACGCGCCGGAGGCAGGAGGTAAAACCAGAACGAAAAGATCAGCACGAGGATCGGCCCGAGGACGAAATTTGGCACCGAGAGGCCGAGCATCGCAAGCGACATCGAGCCGTAATCAAAACCAGAATTTTGTTTTAAGGCGGCAATCGTTCCGGCCGTCAGACCAAGGGCCAATGCAAGCAGATACCCCAGCAACCCTATGACCGCCGAATAGGGCAGATGCCGCCAAATTATCTCATTGACGGACTGGCCCTGATACTTGAGAGAATCGCCAAAATCGCCGCGGACAATGTTTGACATCATCATCCCGTATTGCGTGTACCACGGCTGATCGAGGCCGTATTTTTTGCGAATATTGGCTTCGACAGCAGGCGGCAGCTTCTTTTCTGCCGAATAAAAATTACCCGGAGCGATCCGCACGAGGCCCCACGTCAAGGTCACGACGAGCAGGGCCATCGGGATGATTATCAGCAATCGGCGGATGATAAAGCTAAGCATTTTATTTTGCAGCCTTTTGCGTCGCGGTCAGCTCCTGCAACTGTTTCTCGACCTGAGGGTCGCTCTCAATCATTACATTCTCAATATCTTTATGCCATTTCGTGGGATCCTGTTCGATATAGACAAATTTCCACGGAATGAGCGTCCCCGGATTAGGATACATACCTTTCACATAAGGCTTTTTCATCCAGTTTGTCGCGTTGATAGTGAGCGGTATCGACGGCTGTTGTTCCATCAAATAAAACTCGGCACGAGCGAGCATTTCGTAACGCTTTGCCGGGTCAAGCTCGGCGTTAGCGTCGTCGAGCATCTTGTTGTATTTCGGATCGTTAAATCCTGTGTCGCCGTTATTCGGATAGCCGTAATGAAGCCCCAAAAAAGTGTACGGGTCCATATAGTCGCCCGACCAGAGACTCTGGGCCAGGCCGATGTACTGCACCTCGTGGCGGTCTTTTAAGAACGTTTTGAATTCCTGACTCTTCAGCGGCACCGTAACGCCTAAGTTTTGCCGCCATTGCGCCTGTACAAATTCTGCGATCGCACGATTGTTCTCATTAGTATTGAACATCAACGAGACCTGGTCCGTCGGAAAGGTGGGGCACGAATAGCGGTCGCCATTTTTCTGCACCGGAAAACCTGCTTCGGTCAACGTCTTTCTCGCTTGCTCGGCGTCAAATTTTCCTAATTTTGCCAATACATCCGGCGAAACGTTTCGCTCTTTACGAAGGTCCTCGCTGACCTTTGCCCTAGCTTTGTCATAATCGGGAAAAATGCCGGATGGCGTCAGGTCGTAGAGCGGTTTCGTGACCTTGCGAAAATCTGAGAGAGCATTATTATCGACCGCCATCGCAAAGGCCTTTCGCAGTTTTATATCATTGAATGGCGGTTTTGTTACATTAAAGCTGTAGTAGGCAGTCGCATTTTCGGGGAAATTCATGTACTCGTCTTTGAATTTTTTCGCCTCGTCGATCCAAGAGGTCAGCACAGTGTGATTCAAAAACGCGTCAATGACACCGCCTTTATAAAGATTCAAAATCGTAGCGTTGTCCTCGACCGGATAGAACTCGATGCCGTCGAGATGGACATTTCCCGCGTCCCAGTAATTTGGATCTCTTTCGAGTATAAGGGCGTCGTACGGACGGATATCTTTGATACGAAACGCCCCGCAGGTGACAATATGCTCTTTTCGCGACCATTCCTTACCCCATTTGTCGATCGCCTGTTTTGGCACTAGGCGGAAAAACTGATGGGCGAGCAATCCGATAAAGAAAGGGGCCGGTTGCCGCAGCGTGACGCGCAAGGTGTAATTATCGACCGCCTCAACGCCGATATCCTCGGCCTTGACCTCGACAAACTCAGCTCCGGCAACCGCCGCTTTTAACTTGGGGTCGGCGTCGATCTGTTTTGCACGTTTCTTTTCATCGCCGTCGAGCGTTAGGCGTATCGGTGATTGTACGAATTTATGAAAATCCGTGTCGGGGCCGATCCCGGGCGAGGGCTTTTGCTCTTCGCCGCCAAAATCTTTTGCCAACAAGAAAGTATCGCCTTTTTTGACAAATACCTGGCCGCCATTAAAAGCCTCGGCATATTTGATGAAAAAGCCGAGCTCGGTCGATGACGAAAGCGTATCGGCCGCAAAGCCGCGTCTAAAACTGTAGACAAAATCGTTGGCCGTAATGGGCGTGCCATCGCTCCATTTAGCGTTGTCACGTAGGTGAAAGACAAATTCGTCGACATTCGAGCTGATCTCCCAACTTTTTGCGATCGAGGGTATAGGCTGCATGTCTTTCGGGCCGTATTCGACGAGTCCCTCATAGATCGCCATGTAAATACGGGCCTCAGGCTGCCCGGATGAGATGTGCGGGTCGAGAGTTTCCGGCTCAGAGCCGGTGACGTATCGGAGGATATTATCTTTGGGGGCGACGGTTTTTCCGAAATAGCGGCTGTTTGCTGAACTGGTGCAGCCGTTAACAAGCAGACTGCCGAAAAACATCAGGACGTAAAATTTAGATACTTTGCGGAGTGCCATCATTGATAGGACTACGAAAATTTTCGGTTGATCTACACAAACCTAGCTCAAAAAGAAAACTGATAAAATACGTAGCTCTGATTATCAGCCCTACGGGTTGGGTTGCCAGCTACTGTCAATGCTCACATCTTTTAACAGCGCTGCTCCGAGTCCGTTCATTTCAAACCCTTTGACAAAAGGTTTGACCAGCGAATACGACATGGGGAAATACAGCGGTATGGCGTTGAGCTCGTAGATCGCGTCGCCCTCGGTCAACATTACTATCGCTGGCGGTTCGGCGTTTGGAGCCTCGCTCTCAGCCGGCTCAAGCGGCCCGCCCTTCTGATTCTTTCTAAGCGGCGGTCCAAATAACTCGCCGTCAGATTCGCCGGGTCTCGCCTCAGTCTCTGCACTCTTTACCGTCTTTAAGGCCGTTCCAAACACCGCCGTCAGACTGACCATTTCGTCCGCGGTCGGCAACACAACGCCGCGTCGGATCAAGTCATAGTCGCCGCTCGTTTTGGCGGCGTGGATCTCTGACGCTTCTTTTACGATTATGAGCGTTTCAAGGTTTAGGTTTGTCTTCCACATGCGGGCGACCGACCTTGCGATACGCTGTTGTGTGTCATTGCGGTTGACGACAAGCCGAATCTGCGGGAAATTCTCTCCGTTCGGGTACCCGGCTTTTTCAAGCAAGCCTTTGGCCTTTTCGATGTCCAAGACAAGGTGTGAAACTTTTTTATCGCCCAACGGCAAAAACCCCGCGGCTGGCTGCGTGGAACCCTCGAGTTCGCCGTCCGCCAGCCGGTCACGGTCGATCGAAGTCGCAAGCGCCTCGCGAACCCGGCGATCATTGAATGGAGCATGTCCAGTATTGACCTCGTAAAAATTAAGAGCGCTGTGCGTTGTCCGGCGAAAATCATCGAACGGAGCGAGCAGTTTCAAAGCCAGCGGCTCAAAATCAGCGTTGGTTACGGCATGTATCTCACCTTTTTTATAAGCGTCGAGAGCGGCCTCGGCGGTTTCCTTTTGGACGAACTGCACCTGCTCCAGCTTAACCGAATCTTTGTTCCAATATTTTTCAGACCGCGTAAGGGTCATCCCGTCCTTTGCAACATCAGTAATAGCAAATGCTCCGTTTGTAACAACCTTCGCACTCAACGTCTCAGTCTCAAAGTCGGCACCATCACCATAGATCGGGCGAAATATCGGATTTGCGACAAGTTTTGGAAAATCCTTGTCCGGCAGATCAAGCGTCACTTTGAGAATGACATCGCTGACGGCTTCGACGCCGGTTTTCTTTGCGGGCGTCGCGCGGTCTTGCCGCGGTGGCACACCCTCGTCTAAGTCAGTTTCGCTCTGCGGCGGACCACTTGTGGTTTGTTCCTGACGTTTCGTCGCTCCCGAGAAATTTTGGATCGGCATTTCACTAGCCTTAACCGGATTCTGGTGAAAATCGACTAAGTCTGTCGGTGCGGCAACGGGCTTTTCCGCTTTCAAGCCAACAATATTTTGTATTAGATCGCGGTGAGCGGTCTTATTACCAAGCGTGCGCAGACGCTGCCACGCGGTCACAAAGTTTTCAGCCGTCAAACGTTTGCCGTTTGACCAACGGGCGTCTTTTCTCAAATGAAATGTCCAAACTCGGAGATCCTCGGACGACGACCATTTTTCGGCAGCAGCCGGAACAGCTTCGAGCGTTTTAGAGTCGATCTCGGTCAGCCCCTCGAACACGGCACGGACGATATCCGTTTCAGGGGCCGCAGCGGCCAGCGCGGGATCAAAGCTCTTTGGCATCTTGCCGTTGCTCCAGCGAAACTCCTGTTTCGGCGGCGGCTGTGTGCCCGAGAAAAAAGGCTCGGCGGCGGGTTTCTGGATCTGTGTGCAGGACGTGATAAAAAACACGGCGACTATGACAGCCGACACGAGTGTCGCTGTTCGTTTTCCAAGGTCGAGTATTTTTAACAAATCCCGCATGTGTTGTTAAGAGGCTTTTTTCAACTCTGCTACGAGTTGTTCGACCTGTTGTCGCGTGTCTTCAAATCCATTAGAAGTATCGATGAGGTAATCGGCAAAACACTTTTTTTCATCCTGCGGCATCTGGGCCGCGATCCGCATTTTTGCGGTATCTTCGCTAAAATTGTCCCTATCCATTAGACGTTGCAATTGTATATCAGGTTCGCACCAGACAACAACAAGTTTATCAAAGCGTTTGTACCCGCCGGATTCGATCATCAGGGCAGCATCAATAACGGCGATGCCCTCTGGATCCAGTTTCTCAACCTCTTGTATCCATTTGTCCTGCGCCTCGAGAACCCGTGGGTGAACGATCGAGTTCAAGAGCTGCCGTTTTTCTTTGTCCGCAAAAACGACCGCTCCCATCTTTTTGCGGTCAAGCTCGCCGTCCGGTTGCAATATCTCGTCACCAAAATTGCGGACGATCTCAGCGAGGCCATCAGTCCCCTTTGCGACAACATCGCGCGAGGTACGGTCTGCGTCGAGCACGTGGCAACCCAATTCGCGAGCGACTTCGCAAACAAAAGATTTGCCGACCGCGATCGAGCCAGTGAGTCCGATCTTTAACATTAGGCTGCTCGATTATGACGTTTGGCGAGTTTCTGGACGTTATATTCCGCCACCTCAGTCAGCGTCAGCCCCAGCTCATCGGCACACGCCGAGATGTACCAGAGCACGTCGCCGAGCTCGTCTTTTAATTTCAGACGGGTTTCGTCGTTGATGATGCCGCCGTGGTCGCGTTGAATTTTTTTGACGATATTGGCAACCTCGCCCGCCTCGCCGGCAAGCCCGAGGGTTGGGTATTCGAGATTTTCCATTCGCCGCGGATAAAGAGCCGTCTGGCTCGCTTCGGATTGGTATTCTTCAAAGTTCATATTTTTATTTTGCCACAGAGACCACTGAGAGCACTGAGAAAGAAGGAGTAAATAAAGACGTCTCAGTGGGCTCTGTGGCTAATCCTTATTTCTTCTACATTTTGCAGCTTCGACCGTATTTTTCATCAGCATTGCCACCGTCAACAACCCGACGCCGCCGGGAACGGGTGTAAAGTTCGCGGCCTTTTGCATTGCCTCTTTGGGGTTTACATCGCCGACCAAAGTGCTCCCCCGTTTCTCTATCGTTGCGAGACGCTTTTCGAGATCTTCGGCGGGGAACATTTCATGTGCGGTTTCGACGTCCGAAAAATTATTGATCCCGACATCGATCACGGTCGAGCCCGCACCAATATTTTCGCCGCGAATAAATCCGGCACGACCGATCGCGGCGACCAAAATATCGGCTTGGCTTGTAATCTCGGCCAGATTCGCCGTCCGCGAATGACAAATAGTTACCGTCGCATTTTCCTTTAACAAAAGCATCGCCAGTGGTTTGCCGACGATGTTGCTGCGGCCGACGATCACAGCATGTTTGCCCGCGATCTCAATGTCAGACCGCTTTAATATCTCGACGACGCCCGCCGGTGTGCAGGGGACGAGCGACGGATAACCGAGAGAAAGCCTGCCGACATTTTCGGGGTGAAAGCCGTCAACATCCTTTGCCGGATCGATCGCTTCGAGGATCTCGCGTTCGTTGATATGTTTTGGCAACGGCAGTTGGACTAGGATGCCATCAACATCCGTGTTGGCGTTCAGATCGTGCACTAACGCCAACAGATCGGCGTGGCTCGTCTCATCTGGCAGATGATGATGCTCGGAGACGATGCCGAGTTCGGCGGCGGTCTTTACCTTATTGCCGAC
>JBGTII010000112.1:0-18049 GCA_041745735.1 Pyrinomonadaceae bacterium
AGCCTTCGCGACATTTCGGATAACAAAGTGCGCCGTTTTTGTCATTTTCGGTCGTGCAGGTCGATAGCGGATCGCCCGCACCACGTCCGTACGACTCGCGCCAGCAAAACGGCAACCGTTCGGCACCGACCTTGACGCCGATCCAGTTCATTACGGCTTTCATATCCTCTTCGTTGAGAGGCGGCGGCTCGACCTCGATCATTTCCTCGCCATTGGGGCCTTTTGGCAGAGGCTCGGCGTTTGGATCGACGGGTTCCGTGGGTTCAACCGGTAGTTTAGCTTCGTCAACTTTGGCCTGTTCGTCAGCGGCTTTTTGAGCCTTTCTAAGTTCATCGAGACCCTCTTCGACCTTAGCGTTGGGTACGTCCTGCTCATTTATCTCACCGCCAAACCAACTTGCCTGAAACTTGTCGAGCGTTGTCTTATCTGATATGACAGACCTGACGTCGGCAAGCAAGATCTTTAGGATGTCAGCCTTCTTTTTACCGGCGAGATCGGTGTGAGCATTCCATTTTGCAATGACCGTCCCGGACGCAGTTTCGTCACCAACAAAGTCCTCGATGCTAACCTCTAGCGACTCTATCAACGCTTTGACCTGATCTTCGTTAAGTCCGCCGTCCTGACCCTTTGGCTTTGTCGGCGGATCAACAGGAGGCTTTACCGGTTCAGTTTTGTTGTTTTCCTCTCCGGCGGGCTCCTTAGGTTCGGCGGGTGCCGCAACGCCGACATTTCGCCAACTCGCCCAAATCTTGTCCGTCGTTGCCTTGTCGGTGACGACCGATCTTACGTCGGCAAAAAGGCTGGCTAGTATCTGGGAACGAGTTTTACCGGCGAGGCTTTTTGCATCCCATTTTACGCCGATCTTACCGATCGTGTCTTCGTCGGCGATCGAATCATTGAGAGTCTCTTTAAGTTCCTCGATCAGAGCTGCAGCCGCGTCGGCATCAAGTGGCTGATCGGGAGGCGTAGGCCGGGGAACAGCCTTTTGCGGCTTTGTAGTCAGCTCTGCGGTAACGTTTGAAGCTGCACTGCTCGTAATCGCAGTAGCACATACGAACAACGCGATCAGCAAGAGAGGATTTACGACGCTTTTCTTCGATCTAGTTTTTTGTCCCATTATTTTCTCCTAATTGAACCACATTCGAAAAGTGAGAAAGCTATTTGTTTATCATTGCCGCCGTTTTTTGCGCCTTAGCTCCACTCAATTTGGAGCGTTCGAAAGCGACTAAATTTGCCAATGCACCGGCATCGATGGCGCCCGGGATTATCTGGTCGCCGACAATATATGCCGGCGTGCCGTTGATACCCAGTTGTGAAGCGATACTGTTATTACGCAATAAAGCTTCGTTGAGCTTAGGATCCTTCATATCCGCCTGAAGTTTTGGGTAATCTAGTTTTAGGCGATCCGATATGCTGCGTATGGCTACCTCCGTCGCACTGTCGGCCGAAACAAGCGCACGGTGAAACTCAAGATATTTTCCCTGCTTTGCGGCCGCCATTGCCGCCTGAGCGGCAAATTGGGAATCGTTGCTCATGATCGGGAATTCTTTGTAAATAACTCGTAATTGCGGGTCTTTCTTCAACAGTACATCAAGGTCGGGCAAGGTCTGTTTGCAATAGCCGCAGTTGTAGTCAAAAAACACGACGACGGTGACGTCGCCATTTGGATTGCCGGCGACAGGTGAAGTTACGTCGTAATAAATATCAGTCTTCAACGATTTGAGGTTCTTGGCCAAGGCTTCACGGCGATCTTTCGCCTCTTGTTGCTCAAGGGCCTGCATAGCCTCACGGAGAACTTTCGGATTGTTTAACAAGTATTCACGAACTATCTTTTCGATTGCGGCCTTTTCCTGTTTGGATACAGGTTTTTGAGCAACCGAGATCATGGTGCCAAAAAGAACGATCAAGGCTAAAGCTGTGAGATGTGTCACGTGGGTAAAGTTGATTTTCATAAAAATATGCCGATCAGATCAATAGTCTATGCAACACGGACCTTAACAAAATAGTAAAGGAAGTGTCTTAGGGTTCAGAGAAAATTGAATGAATGTATCGTAATCCAAAGGCACTAAATTAGCAATACTCCACCGCTTTTTTTGCGCTGAAATTTACACGATCTTTAAAAACGTTTCCACTTGAATAAACACGATCGCCGGTAACGGCGTTCGCGGGGGTCGGACATTTATTACGTCTAACTTATTTCGCACTACAAAAACTGTTAATCTCATTTCGTGACGAAGTGTATTTATGCGATCTCAGGGCCCACCGCGTCAGGTAAGACGGCTCTCGGCGTCGAGCTTGCTCTGCGTGTCGGCGGCGAGGTGATCAATTGTGATTCGGTGCAGGTATATCAGGGCTTGGAGATCGCGACTGCAAAGCCTACAGAAGAAGAAAAACGCGGGGTGCCGCATCATCTGATCGATTATGTCGATCCAAATGTAAATTATTCGGCGGGCGACTGGTCGCGGGACGCGGCGGAAAAGATCGTGGAGATCGAGTCGCGAGGGCGAGTGCCGATACTCGTCGGCGGTACCGGGTTTTACTTGCGTTCGCTGCGGCAACCACTTTTTGACGGGCCGCGAACAGACGCTGATCTCCGAACACGGCTGCGGGATATCGGCGAGCGTCATGGTGCTGAGCATTTACACAAAATGCTTACACGAGTCGACGCCGACGCCGCGGCAAAGATTCCTGAACGTGATCATGTTCGTTCGATGCGTGGGCTAGAGGTGTTTTTCCAGACGGGCAAACGACTTTCTCAAGAGCAGCCCAACCGTGCGGAGCCTCCGGAGTTTGCTAGCCGAATCAAGCTTTTTGTTCTAGATCCGCCGCGCAATGTTTTGTATGAAAAGATAAATGCCCGCACCGAAGCTCATTTTGCCGCAGGCTTGATCGATGAAGTGAAACAATTGTTGGCAGACGGCGTTAAAGACAACACGAACGCGCTCGGGGCACATGCATATCGGCGGGTTTGTGAATATTTACGGGGTGAGAGAGACCTCGCGTCGGCGATGGAAAAGTCTAAACAAGACGTTCGCAATTACGCTAAGCGTCAGCTCACGTGGTTTCGCAAAGAGCCGGACGCGATCTGGCTCGAAGGATTTGGGGACGATGATGGCGTGAAAGATGCGCTTTTTGCCAATATCGACGCCGCAACGTAAAAGGCTTGTTTAAGACTGCGAATCTGCTATAATCGGGGACACAAGGTAAGTAAGAGCGAGGAAATGTTATGGAAAAGCAGGCTGCCCAAAACATACAGGACGCATTTTTGAACTCGGCACGGCGAGAGAGAATGACGGTCGTCATACACCTCCTTACAGGATCGACCTTTGCGGGCCGGATCAAAAGCTTTGACAAATTTTCGGTCCTGCTCGATGTCGGCGGACCCGACGTTTTGTTGTTCAAACACGCCATTTCATCGATAACGCAGGAAAAACGCCCCACTCCGGAAGCCCACTCTTGACAGGAAAATTCATAACTTTTGAGGGAATTGACGGCAGCGGCAAATCGACGCAATTGCGTATGCTGGCCGATGTTTTGCGCTCCCGAGGGCTGGATGTTGTGACCACACGCGAGCCCGGCGGAACGTCGGTAGGACGTGCGCTCCGCGAGGCGTTTCTTGAAACACAGGAATCAGTCGCACCGATGGCCGAGCTGCTTGCGTTTGCCGCCGACCGCGCACAGCATGTCGAATATCTCATCAAACCCGCGATCGCCGCAGGACAGATCGTCATCTCTGACCGCTATGCCGATGCGACCTTTGCGTATCAGGGAGCGGGGCGCGGATTTCCTGTGGACAAGGTAAACCAAGTCATCGAACTCGCGACCGGCGGGCTAAAGCCCGACCTGACGCTCTTTTTTGACATCACCGTTGAGACCGCCATCTCTCGCATGGATGCCCGTGACGAGTCACAGGCCAAAAAGAACAGGATGGACGAGGAAACAGCGGAATTTTACAACCGCGTGCGACAGGCTTATTTTGGCATCGCAGAACGCGAGCCGGAGCGTTTTCGGATTATCGAAGCGAGCGGTACGGTCGAGTCGATCCATGAGCGGGTCGTTGAGCTCGTGGCAGATATTCTCAAGTAAATGTTTAGCAAGCTGATAGGAAATGACAACGTCAAGCGGTCGCTAAAGCGGCTCCTGGGAAACGGTCGTGTGCCAAATTCGTTGTTATTTTCGGGTGACGAGGGTGTTGGGAAACGGCAGTTTGCGTTGCAGGTGGCGAAAGCATTTATGTGTAAAGAGCCCGCGGACCACGAGGCTTGCGGCGTGTGTGCGGCGTGCCGACGGGCGGATGTTTTCGTTTTTCCGAAAAGCGACAAGGGCGACGATTTCGAACAGGTTTTCTTTTCTGAGCACCCGGATGTTGGCACGGTCATCCCGTTCAAACGCAATGTCCGCGTTGATGCGATCCGCGACCTTGAGAGAGAAGCTAACTTTCGTCCTTACGAAGCAGCCGCACGCTTTTTTATCATCGACGATGCTCACAAAATGAATGACGCCGCGGCCAACGCTTTGCTCAAAACACTCGAAGAGCCGCCCGCGACATCGTATATTTTTTTGATCACATCGCGTCCCGACAGCCTGCTCGCGACAATACGTTCGCGCTGCCAGATGATGCGTTTTGCACCGGTCGAGACAGCTGAGATCGAGCGGTTTCTGATCGATGATAAGGCTTTTACGCTTGACGAAGCGAGGCTGGCCGCAAGGCTCGCACGCGGCAGCGTCGGGCGGGCGGTTTCGATCGATGTGGCTAAGTTTAAGGTTAATCGTGATCGTATGATGGGTGTTTTGCGCAACGCCGTCGAGACCGGTGACCGTGCGGCCTTGCTGAGGATCTCTGAGGAGATGAACGACGCCAAAAATAAGGAAAGTTTTGAGGAGAACCTCGATATTCTCGAGTCTTTGATCCACGACGTCTGGACGCTGCGGATGAGCGGCGAAGATTCGCGTATCGTCAATACGGATCTGACCAATGACCTCTCTCGGATCGCTGACAATGCTATGGGGCTTGACCTTGATTCATGGCTCGGCAGGATCGAGACGATGCGTGAAAATTTTGCCGTCAACATCAACCGCAAGATCGCCGCCGACTCTCTATTTGTCACGATGGCGGGTGCCTAGGTTACAATTATTTCAATGCAGGCCGAACAAGAAATATCGACATTCAAGTTGCCGCCGCTCGTCGAACGTCTAACAGCGGGGGCGGGGGCGGCCGTGATGGTCGCGGGGGCTGGCGCTGTTTTTTATTTTGACCCGTCAAAGCACCAATTCTTTCCCGTCTGCCCGCTGTATGCGATGACGGGACTCGCTTGCCCCGGATGCGGGCTGACGCGCGGGTTTCATTCGCTTTTTCATGGCGACGTGATCCCTGCCTTGGATTTCAATTTGCTGATACCGGTGTGGGCCGTCATTTTTGGCTATGTGTGGGTGTCGTTGTTGTTGTTAACGGTTCGCGGAAAAGGGCTGCCAATGTGGGCGACGAATCCGCGATTTATGTCTGCGTTCTTTATAGCACTGGTAGTTTTCGGAGTGCTCCGGAATATCCCCGTATGGCCGTTGACGATCCTCTTTCCATAAGAATATTTCAACCGCGAAATACGCAGAAATCACTAAAAAGAGAAATCTCTTATTTAGCATCCTTCGCAATTTTCGCGGTTAAATTTCTTATGTGATCTGGACGAGAGGTTTCTCGTCGAGCAGGGATTTTGCTGCCGAGCCTTCTTTTCTTAGGATTTCGACCTCTTTTACAAATTCCTCGACGATATCGGCTCCGGCTACCTTTCGCATTGGGACGCCGTCTTTGAATATCATCCCGACTTGTCGGCCAAAAGTGATGCCTAGTTGGCTGTCGTGCGCTTCACCGGGGCCGTTGACGGCACAGCCCATTATGGAAAGATGCAGTGGTTCCTCGACGTGAGCAAGACGCCGTTCGACCTCGGTCACGATCTCTACAAAATTATCTACATCGAGGCGTCCGCAGGTGGGACAGGCAACGACCGTGACGCCTCGTTTGCGGAGTTCGAGAGATTTTAATATTTCCCACCCTACGCGGACCTCTTCGTGCGGCTCGGCGGCTAGGCTAACGCGAATCGTGTCGCCGATGCCCTCGTGCAGGAGGATGCCAAGCCCGATAGCCGATTTTATCGTCCCGCCAAAAGGCGTTCCGGCTTCGGTCACGCCGAGATGCAAGGGGTAATCGACCATTGCCGCCATCAGCCGATATGCCTCGACCATCCGGTTCGCGTCCGATGCCTTGAGCGAGATGACAGTGTCGCTAAAACCGAGATCTTCGAGAATGCGGATGTGCCGCATACCGCTCTCGACCATCGCCTCGGGCGTCGCGGTGCCGTATTTTTTGAGCAGGTCTTTTTCGAGCGAACCCCCATTTACGCCAATGCGGATCGGCACCTTTTGGGCCTCAGCCGCACGGACGACTTCGCGTACTCGGTCAATATGGCCGATGTTGCCGGGGTTGATGCGGAGCTTGTCGATACCGGCGTCGAGGGCTTTGAGAGCGAGCTTGTAGTGAAAATGAATGTCCGCGACGATCGGCACGTCGGTACGTTTGCGGATCTCATACATCGCCGCGGCTGCGTCGTCATCGGGCACGGCGATACGGACGATCTCGCAGCCCGCTGCGACCATTTCGTCGATCTGCCGCAGTGTCGCATCGACATCGGTGGTGTCGGTTTTGGTCATCGACTGAACGACGACCGGAGCACCCCCGCCGATCTGGATGTCACGAACTTTTACTGATCTGGTAACTCGTTTCAATTGTTATTTGCCTATCAAACGCGAGACGTCAAAGAATATCACCGTTACCATCAGCAACAACACGATGCCGAGGCCGGTTAACTGAATGCGTTCTCTGGCGACCATCGACAGTGTTTTGCCAAACCACGACAGAACTTTTTCGATGCCGAGCACCATTATCTGTCCGCCGTCGAGCATCGGTATCGGTAGCAGGTTCATGACGCCGAGGCTCAGAGATATCGCCATCAGAACGCCGAGCAGGCCGATAAAGCCGCTGGCAAAGACGGTGGTGACGATGATCTGTCCGATGCCGATCGGGCCGGAAACCGTGTCTTTGGCAGAGCGTTCGCCGGTGCCGACCTGGCCGAGGGCCGAGCCGGTCATGCGCAGGATACGCAGATTTTGATCGACCGCACTACTCATTGCTCCGCCGATACCGACGGGCTCGAGATTTCTGAGCAGTGTCTGATCAAAGCGGATACCGATCAGCCAGTCGTCATTTTTGGCGACCGCGTAGGTTGTGATCTCTTGCTTTTGCTCATTGCGGGTCACGCTGAGGCTGATTGGTGCTCCTTTTGATTCGGCGACCATCATCTTCATTTCCTGCGTGTTGCGGATCGCTTTTCCGTTGACGGACGTGATCCAGTCGCCTTTTAGCAGGCCCGATGTCGCAGCGGGCATCGTCTCATCGATGCTGCCGACGACGACCGGTTCGGTTCCTGCATCCGCGGCCATATCGAGAAAGCCGCCCGACTGTCCGTTTTCCGTCACCTTTGTCGGAGCGATATTTAACGCGATACGTTGACCGCCGCGTTCGACGGCGATAGGCACCTGCTTTTCAGGGATGAGCAGGGCACTGTCCTCGATGCGGTTCCACGAAGGATTTTCCGTACCGTCAAAATTGACGATGCGGTCACCCGGTTTGATGCCTGCTTTTTCAGCGGCTCCGCCGACTTTTACAAAACCGACGATCGGCGACGGATTTGCCGGAACGCCATAGACAAGCGCCATCGTGAACGGGATAGCGAGTGCGAGGACGATATTCATAAATGGCCCGCCGATCATCACCAAAAATTTCTGCCAACGGGGACGCAGTTCGTACAGCTCGCTTTCCGGCACGGCATCGTCTTTATTCACACCACCCTCGAGTGGTCCGGTCGCCTCGTCGCCGTATAGCTTTACATACGCGCCGAGAGGGATCGCAGAGACGCGATAATCCGTGTGACCAACCTTAAAACCGAAAAGACGCGGGCCAAGACCAAAAAATGAATATGCTTCGATTCGCATCCCGAACATCTTGGCGACAATAAAGTGGCCAAATTCGTGGATGTTGATCGCTATACCGAGGACGAAGAGGATCGCTAAAATTGCTATTAAAAAATCAGGCATCAATAAATCCTTATAATAAATCGGTCAAAATACTTGTTATTAGAACGCCAAAACACACAACTAGTTGTCAATGAAAAGTGTAAGCGCCGGTTGAGCGTCCGTCAACTAATTGGATATCGCCGCCGATGTCGCTTTTACGGCCAAAAGCCGGTCCGCCGCGTTGCGGGCCCAAGTGTCAACACGTAAAACAGTCTCAAGATCGGCGACCTGTTCGATGGTATGTGCCTGCATCACGCCGGCATTGATCTGGGCGATCTCGCTCAATCTAATGCGGCCATCAAGAAACGCCTGGACGCTCGTTTCGTTAGCGGCGTTTAGAGCGGCGGGCATCGTTCCGCCTTGCTTTAAGGCGTCGTACGCAAGCGCTAGACACGGAAAACGCTCAAAATCAGGCTCTTCAAAATCCAGCCGGCTCAGCTGCGACAGGTCGAGGCCGGGTAGACAATTTTCACGCCGTTCCGGATAGGTCAGTGCGTATTGAATAGCGTGTTTCATGTCCGTCACGCCAATTTGGGCAATGATCGACCCGTCAACCATCTCTATCATTGAATGCACGACCGATTGCGGGTGGACGACGACTGAGATCTCGTCGGCTTCAAAGCCAAACAACCACCGTGCCTCGATCACTTCGAGGCCCTTGTTCATAAGGGTCGCCGAGTCGATGGTGATCTTGTCGCCCATCTTCCAGTTTGGGTGATTGAGCGCTTCTGCACGGGTCGCATTTGCGATCTGTTCTCGTGACCATTCGCGAAAGGGGCCGCCGGACGCGGTTAGAATTAGGCGTTTCACTTCGCGTTTTGTTTCACCTCGCAGGCATTGGTGAATGGCATTGTGCTCGCTATCGACGGGCAGCAGCTCGGCACCGGACTTGGCGGCGGCGGCTGTCATCAGCTCCCCGGCCATGACGAGCGTTTCTTTATTTGCAAGAGCGACGCGCTTTCCAGCCTCGATAGCCCTCAATGTCGGTACAAAACCGACCGCTCCGACCGTCGCAGAAACAACGGTTTCTGCTTGCTCATGCGATGCGACTGCTACGAGTCCGGCATCTCCCATTTCGATCTGCGGAACTGACGAGTTCAAACGGTGTAATTCCCGAGTCAATTCGTCGGCACAAACATCATCACTACAAGACACCAATTCCGGCTTAAATGCCGCGATCTGCTCAGCAAACACGGTCATATTACGCCCCGCAGCCATCGCGACGACGCGGATGTCGCCCAGATGTTCTACTACTTTTAGGGTGTTGCAGCCGATCGAGCCGGTCGAGCCGAGGATGGAAATTGCCTTCATAAACGCCCAACTAGATTATCACACCTTTTCGTCAAGGTATTGCTCGATCGAATCATGGCGTGAATCCGCCGTTTAACCGCAGCCTGTTTATCGGCGAGAAACTGGTTAAATTCGGCAGACCTGTTTTTTGGCACACTGAGGGCTTTCCAGTCGGTGGATTTGAAATGTTTTGCAAGCAGAACGATCTGGCCGATGTGATAGCTGTAATGTGTGAGTTGACGGTTAATCGCTTCGACGATGGTGTGCGGTTCGCCGCGAATCGGAACGGTGCGTGTAAAATCGTCGACTGTCATCGGCTCGATAGCGTCAAATAGTGTCTGCCAGCCGCGTTCCCAAAACTGCATCAGGCTCTCACGCGTATCGTCGATCAGATCAAACTCGGTATCGCGATTACGGTCGTCTTTTTCACCGTCACTTGTCAAAAAATCTCGCCAGCGTGAATTTAGGTTGCCTGCGATGTGTTTGGCGATAACCGCAATCGAATTAGCCTCATCGTCGATCAAGGCAAAAAATTCTGTGTCCGACTCTTGTTCGATGGCCCGCTCAGCCATCTTTTTGTAGTTGCGAAAGGATTGGACCGCGTCTGAATGATAATTGGCAATGATCTCGTCGGACATGATGGTAAATTTGTTATTGCTCCCCTCAAATTCCATTTGCATTAAGCCGTTCATATCCGAACTTAAAGCATTCGCTTCTCCGCGTGAGCCATTCGCAACTCCGCGTGAGTCATTCGCGTCTCTGCGTAAGCCATTCGCAACTCCGCGTGAGTCATTCGCGTCTCTGCGTAAGGCATTCGCGTCTCTGCGTAAGCCATTCGTCTCTCCGCGTAAGGCATTCGCAACTCTGCGGACATCATATTTTATTTGACGGAGCCTATTATTTGATCTTAGCGGCGACTTTGCCTACCGGTTCACGGTATTTTTCGCGTGTGCGAAGGTTCTGAAACGACACAACGCCCTCGTCGATATCGGTTTGGTTGACCGTGCATATCCATGGGACCGCGATGGAATTGGCGTATTTCCACTGTTTGTCTTCTTTTTCGGGCTGCGGATAAACCGTTACGCGAAGCCCTTGTCCGCGAAGCTCATTTGCCAATTTCAGTGAGTCTGCGATCGTATCTTCGCTGGCGATCGTCACCAACACATCCGCAGGCGTCGATTCGGCAATCTCGGGCGGAAACATCCCGCGTTCTTCCATCACAACGAGAATGCGTTCGAGCCCCAAACTAAATCCGCACGCCGGTATCTGCTCCTTCCCAAACATCCCGATCAATCCATCATAACGACCGCCGCCGCCTAAACTTCCGGCGAGGTCGGGCACGTTGATCTCCATGATCGCTCCGGTGTAATACGACAGCCCACGGGCGAGGCTCGGGTCGATGAGGATCGGAGCTTTGTCGGCAAATTTTAGGATCTGGCCGAGTTCGGTAAGGGTTTCGTTGCTGACGATGTTGATGAGGTTGGCGACGATCGTGCGGTTGATGTCTTTTTCCTGATTTAGGATCGCCTGAGTCTCGGCGAAGATGCCCAGCAGCATCGCGGACGCTTCATCGGAAATGCCGCGTTCGGTTAGCTCTGTTGCGACGCCTTCGGCACCGATCTTGTCGAGTTTGTCGATGGCGACGAGAGCATCTGTATGCAGTTCCGCAGGAACTCCGGCGGTGTCCAGAATGTCGGTCAAGACTTGGCGATGATTGAGCCGAATGGTGAAATCGGTAAAGCCGAGCCGTTTTAAAATATCGCTCACGGCGGACATCAGTTCGCCCTCGACGACCATCGAGCTTGAGCCGATAGCATCGACATCGCACTGATAAAACTCGCGAAAACGCCCGCGAGCAGGCCGGTCGGCGCGCCAGACGGGCTGGATCTGATAGCGCTTGAAAAATTTTGGCAGGCCGTTCTTATTGTTCGCGACGACGCGAGCAAGGGGAACGGTCAGATCGTATCGGAGAGCAAGGTCGGAAAGCGAGTTGAGGGTTGAGAGTTGAGAGTTGAGATCGGATTCCTGCTCTCCACTCTTTACTCTCGACTCTATACTATCCGCAAGTTTCTCGCCCCGCTTTAAGATTTTAAAGACAAGCTGATTCCCCTCATCGCCATACTTACCCATCAGGGTTTCGAGGTTTTCGACTGATGGGGTTTCAAGCGGTTCAAAACCGTACGATTCATAGACCGACTTTATAATGCCGATGACGTAGTTGCGCTTGCGGACATCCGCCGGGAGAAAGTCGCGCATTCCGCGTGCGGGGTTGGTACTTGCCATAGCGATTAGTTTACCGCAGAGTCGCGGAATATTAGGTATATTCTTAACCCTTTATCTAACGTAGATCGGGTTCGAGATTATCCACGGCATTTTGTCGTAAGGGCTACCGAGTGCGTCGCGATAAACCTCTACACGGTACGTGGCACGTTCGGTGACATTAACGGCGATCTCGATCGTGTCGGCTTGTTCAAAAAAGCGTTCACCGTTCTTAAACAACACAAACCTTGCGGGCTGCGGAGCCGAGGCCGTTAAGGTTGTCTGGGGCTCTAATGCTACCTCGTCGCCCATGGTTTTTGTCGCATCGCCATCTTGAGCGGTAAAGCTAAACCCTGAGCTGTCGCCGATAACCTCAAAGCCCGTGTAGAAATTCCCTTTTTTGAAAGTCTGGACGAGGCTTTCGCGGGTTAGTGGTTCACCCTTCTTGATGACCAGATGGAGCCGGACCAGCCGAAAGACCGTCTCATACGGGTCGATCTTAATCCCGATCGGTTTGTTCTTAGCATCGTCGCTAAACAGACTGTATCCAATATTTGAGTGAGCACAAAGACCGCCGAAAAGTGAGATCCTCCTATTGACCGCGACCTCGTCAAATTTCTGAAGATTTGCGTCCGGCCGTTTGAAATACGACGCGATCGTCAGCTCGGGGTATGACGGGAATGACCAGATCATATCAAAAAGGACTAGGAATGGATTTAGGTCTCTACTGTTGGTAGCGACGCTAAACGCCTCGATGCCGTCAAAATCGGCGTCCCAAGTTTTATGGCTTTCCGGATACGCGACGAAAACCAGTCGATCATCGGCGTGCGTTTTTTCAAAAGCCGCTTTCGTGGGCAGCAAACGCAAGCCCGCGATAATATCGCCGCCGCCCGGAACCACGAGCATCCGGTCGTCATCAGCAGTGCTACCCTCGTTACCTCCAACGAAGAGGGTTTTTCCGTGCACCCCATTCAGCGTAAGTGCCGCAGTGTCGTAGGAGGTGGAGCCGTGCTCGGTCATTACCACAAAATCCAGATCGTTTGCCGTTGCGGCAGCGGTCAGCTCGTCAAACCCGCCCGTGCTGTGGCCTCCGAGAGACGTGTGGACGTGGATCACGCCCACGTATTCGTCAAAGCCGTCAGAGCGAGGCGGTTTGGTTTGTGCGGCCGATCTCTCGGCATTCAGTTTTTGGGCAAGCCGTCCGGTTTGGATACGCCGATAAACAAACGGTAGTTGAGCCAAGACAACAATGACCAGCAAGAGCAGAAAAATTCTTTTGAGAGCCTTTTTCATTTACTAAAGAGTGACGGAGAGGAACTGTCTAAGATTTTAAAGGTAATGTGCTTTAAGCTCAACGTAGTTTTGCCAAGATTTGTCGAGATAAGCGAGTTCGTCGTCAGTCAGGTCTCGTTTGACCTTTGCCGGCGAACCTAGTGCGAGCACACGCGGCGGGATTATGGTTCCCGGCGAGACGAGCGAACCTGCGCCGATGATCGACTGTTCGCCGATGCGGGCATGATCCATTATGATCGCACCCATGCCGATCAAACACTGCCGCTCGACGTGGCAACCGTGCAGCGTGACGCGATGGCCGACGGTGATCTCTTCTGCGAGAATGGTCGGGCCAAAATCGGTGCTGACGTGGATCATCGTCATGTCCTGGATGTTTGTGCGTGCGCCAATGCGGATATAGCTGACATCGCCGCGAATGACCGAGCCAAACCACACATTAGCGTCCTCGCCGATCTCGACGTCACCGATCACATTCACATCGTGGGCGATGAAAGCAGTCGGATGTATCTTTGGCTCGATGTTGTTAAATGCTCTTATCATCTTCCTAATTTCCGTCTCACCATCCCGACCATTTTTTCAAGTTCTGTCACACGCAGCAGTTTTGCAGCGATCAAAAATGTTACTCCGGCGAGCGTCATTGGAGCAAATGCTTCGGCAAATCGTATCCAAAAGTGTTTGTCACCGACGAAGTAGTTGGTCAAAAAATAATAACTGCCATACGCGACGGCTGACATCGCGGCTGAGGCGACGGATATTTTTAAAACCGCCGTCACAATATCACGTCCGTCGACCCGGTCGATCTTGCGCCGCATAAACCACATTAACGCGAGCAGATTGACCGTTGCCACCATCGAGGTCGCAAGAGCTACGCCCGCATGGCCAAATCCGTTGGGCCGCTCCGGAGTGACGCCAACGTTTGACAGCAGCTGCATCATACCAAAACTCGTCGGCACGTGGACGAGGATCGATGCGAGGCTGATATACATCGGCGTCTTGGCGTCGTCGAGCGCGTAAAACGCGGGGGACACGACCTTGATGGCCGCGTAAGCGGCAAGCCCGATCGAATATGCCGTCAACGCCCACGATGTCATATTTGTGGCAAAAGCATCAAATTCGCCCCGCTGATATATCAGGCTGATGATCGGATCGCCCAAGACGATCAGTCCACAAGCCGAGGGAATTGCAAGCAGCAGTACGAGCTTTAGAGCGTCGGTCATGGTTGAGCGAAACTTGTCGATGTTATTTTCGGATGCAAGCCGCGAAAGTGTCGGAATTGCCGCCGTGCCTATAGCGACGCCAAATACACCGATCGGGAACTGCATCAGGCGAAAGGCATAATTTAGCCACGACGCTCCCCCATCGATGCCCGACGCGACGACCGTATCCACAAGCACTTTGACCTGTATCGCTCCTGTACCGATGATCGCAGGGCCCATAAGGCGCATTACACGGCGGACGCCTTCGTCTCGAAAGCTGAGGTTAAAAGAGAATCTAAAACCGACCTTGAATAGAGATGGAATCTGGATCAATAACTGCGCCGCACCGCCGAGCAAGGTTCCGATCGACATGCCGATGATCGCCCATTGGGCCGCGTCCGACGGCACAGCGATCTTGTCGATCGATCTTTCCCAAGCTCCGCCCGCGAGCCAATAGGCCAGCCCGAGCCCGAATATCATCGACGTGATGTTAAACGCCGTCGATGCCGATGCCGGGACGCCGAACCGCCCCTTGGTATTGAGCACGCCCATCGCGAGAGCAGCCAGTGCCACAAGCAAAATGAACGGGAACATTATCTGCATCAAAACGGTCGCGAGAGCCGCTTTTTCCGGCGGATAGTAGTGATTTGGATCGCCCAGGTAATTGTAGGTGATCAATTTGACGAAGATCGGCGAGAGAAATATCCCCGCGATGCAAACGACGCTCAGGACGACGGCAAGCCCGTTAAATATCAGGCTTGCAAGCCGCCACGCCTCTTTTTCACTGTTCTTGATCTGATAGTCGGTAAATACCTTGACGAAGGCCGAGGAAAGGGCGCCCTCGGCAAAAAGGTCGCGGAGCAGATTCGGGATGCGAAATCCGACGATAAACGCGTCGGTAAGGAACCCGGCTCCAAAATATTTTGCAAATATCGTCTCACGAACCAGCCCTAGCAGACGCGAAAACATCACCGCTATAGAGACAATGCCGGCTGAGCGGGCTACGCTCGCTTGTTTTGCTTCGGGTGCTTTTTGCTCAACGGAAATCGCGTCCTCAGCCGTGGGGGCGGCTAAAGATTCGGGTGATTCGGCTTCGGATGATTCGTCCCTGATCTCACTCATTGGTCAGGCGGGATTATCTCACGAGACGCACGAAGCGCAAAAAGTCGGGCAGCGGCCCGACTCTTTGAAAGTAAAAATTACTCAGTAATTTATTCCTCGCCACGCATTCGTCCGCCCGGATAACTGATCTTAGTACGAGCAAGCCTCGTCTCAAGCGGCAGAGCGTTGTATGTCATCGGGGCCGCACCGCCAAACTGTCCCTGAACGAGCGATACAAAGTTGTTTTGGAACGCACGAAACTTAGCGACACCGCCGCGTTGGTTAAAAATCACAAACAGATACCGTCCGTTACGCGTATTTATCTCACCCGCAAGTGCACTGACGCCGCCGTCGGTGTTTGGGAGCGTTCCTGTTTTGCCGACGACGCTGCCAACCGCAAAATCGGAATCGAAGCGGTTCTCAAGCGTGCCTTTATCGATACCGGCGACCGGCATGATGTCGGCAAACGTCATCTTGTAACGAGCAAGATCGTCGCGGAGGACGTGTAGCAAACGCATCATTGCATTTGGCGTGACGCGGTTATAACCAAGGCCGCTCGATGTTTGGAGCGAAAACTCGTTTGGCTGAATGCCCGCATTTAACTGAACAATACGTGACACCGCGAAAGCTCCGCCAACCATATCGCCTAGACGCTCGGAAAGGAAATTGTTCGAATAGCACATCGTGACCTTTACGATCTCCTTGAGCTGAGCTGATTCGTGGGTGAAAAGTAGCTGCAAGCTGCTCGGAACTCCCTGGACATAAACTCCGCCCGTGAACGAAACACTCGGGTTGCCGGCTACTTGTCCCGCACGTCCAGAGTATGCCAGAAAGTTGAGCCAGTTGCGGGTGGCGGCGGCTGAGCGTTTTGAAGCATCAAGCGTTGCGGCCAGCGAATCTGCGGACGCGACAGGCGAGCCCGAATAATACATCGCGAAATTATCGGTCACGATCAGATCGCCGGTGACCGTGCGGATGCCCATCTTATTTAGCTCATGAGCTAGGGCCACACCATGCTCCGCGTTAAACATCGGGTCTTTGCCGGACACGTAGAGATTGCCGTTGAGCGTACCCGTCGTGCGGTCGATCGCACCGTCGGTATAGACGCTCGTCATAAACCGAAACTCCGGGCCAAAGGTTTTGAGCACTGCATATGAGGTCGCGATCTTAACGTTTGATGCCGGATTAAACAACATCCCCGGATTGCTCTCGACAACGACGCTGCCGTTGAGCGACTCGACCAAAACGCCTGAATAACCGGGTATCGACACCTCTGCCAATGCAGGGAACAGCGTCCTTATGCCACTCGAAGAGGGGATCGGCATTGAGCTGCCCGTCTTTTGCACCAGCGGCGTTGCCGAAGCCTGTGGGGGATAGTTGTTTGACTGGACCTTGATGTCCTGTAACAGTGGGGGATTTGAGCCTTGGCTAAAACTGACGGCCGACATTACAGCTGTAATGACGACGGCAAATAACCAATTAGCGGTATGTGTTTTTGTTCTAATCATCGGTCGGATTGTTTGGTGGAACTTGTGAATAAGCTTTCGGGGCGTGGAAAGCTTTGCTAAAACTAATATATCATACCAGCCGTCGAAATGCTCTAACTTTTTTGCATCTATGCCGTATCGTCCAGCAAATACGGCACATATCTAAGATGACAGCGCGGGCAATAACGATGCCTACAATTCGAATTGCTTATAGCAGCAATTCGAATCAGTTATACCACATTAGGCATAGAAATACCAAGTTATTTTGTAAGGGCAGAGCGGGTGTTATTGGTTTGTTTGGACGGTCTGGACCTCTAAACGTTTGCGTCTGCGGAACTGACGCCAGGTGGTAATACCTTCACGCGAGAGGCTAATTATCGACCTGCGGTTATCGAATATCAGTTTGAGCCAAGCCCGTTTTCCCATCTGCGGGAAATAGATACCACGGAAAAAGAGCCGCGCAACGAGATGACTGACACGCGTGTCGATAGGTGCGTGGCGGATCGAGTTTATCGCTTCGAAATTGCGTTCAGGGCTGTATGAGCGTGACCACGCGGCAAATGTCTCATCTTTTGCGTCCTCGATCGTCATCTTGAGTGGATTGTGAGCCATGACGAATGGAGCAAAATCGAGCCAATGTTTTGGTCGGTCAAGCCGTCCGGCCTTTTCCAGCCGGTCATACAACGGCGTCGCAGGGAACGGCGTCAATTGGCCAAATACCGGCAATCCCGGAGCCCACGTCTCGATCTCGTCAACCGTGCGGTTGGCGACACCGACCGTGTCATTATCCATACCGACGATGAACGACGTAATGGCGTAGATGTTGCGGCGGGCAAGCCCATCGAGCACTCCCTGATAATTTGCGGGCTTAGAAAATGTTTTGTTGACGTCGGCCATATTTACCGGATCAATTGATTCCATGCCGATAAATATCCAGCGAGCACCGGCTTCGGCGATGAGGTCAACGAGCTCTTCGTCAGCAAGCAGATTAGCGCTGATCTGCGCGACCCAAGGCAAGATCGCCCCCGCGGCGATCATATCGCGAAGCAGCGATTTGAGCCGTTTTTTATTGATCGCCAGAGTGTCGTCGATAAAAAATACGGCGATCTGGCCCTTTTCCTTTTTGGCGCGGGCCTTTAGACGAAGAAGCTCTTCGATCACGCTCTCATTCGAGCGAAAGCGGATCGAATCGCCAAAAAATCCGGTAACTGTACAAAATTCGCAGCCGTATGGACAACCGCGACCAGTCTCGATCGGGACGACAAAAAACTTGCCCCAACCCTCGCCAAATTTTGACAT
>JBGTII010000113.1:0-7611 GCA_041745735.1 Pyrinomonadaceae bacterium
GCGATGAAGTTGAGCGACGACAGTGCATAAAGCATTATCAGATCACTCGAAGACTCAATAGCAAATGTCTTCCATAGATTTGACGATTGCAGGGCGATGAGCAGCGTCAGCGTCGCGGCCATTAGCAACCCAATGACCCACGGCATTCTTCGCCTCTTTACTTTCACGACCTCGTTTTCCACGTGTGCAAGTTTAACATAACTGCCGCCGCCAAATACGGGCTTTGCCGTGCCGCCGCTTATCCGCTAAAATCAACCGAACCTGACAGTTATGCAAACAATTTTCTTCGACGACAAAGGGCAGATCCGTAGCGGTTGGAGGATCGTGGTCTTCATTACAGGTTATTTTCTTGCTGTAAGTCTGACGGCAGCCGTCGCATTCGCGGTTTTTGGCTTTTCTGAAACAATAACGCCGGTTTCGATGGCGGTGAATGCTTTGATCGTGTTGATCCCCGCACTTATTGTTGGTTCTCTGAGCGGCAAATTGCTCGAACGCCTACCATTCTCCGCCATCGGAATTCAGATCGGCTTAAAGTCGCTAAAAACCTTTCTTACGGGTTCAGTTACCGGGATCGCGACGCTAATGTTTGCAGTTGCGATAGCGATGGCCTTTGGCGGATTGTCGTTTTCATGGAATGCCGCAGTGCGCAACGATGTTTGGACCGCACTCGGTGTTCCGTTGCTAGTATTTGCGGTTGCAGCGGCTGCGGAAGAGGCTCTCTTTCGCGGCTATGTTTTTCAGACATTGACCCGGAGCGGCTACGCCTGGCTGGCCATTTTGATAACGTCCGTGCCTTTTGGACTTGCCCATCTGCGCAACCCGAACGCGGGCGTCATTTCGACGATCAACACCGTACTCGCAGGCGTCTGGTTTGGCCTTGCTTACCTAAAAACGCGGGATCTTTGGTTCGTGTGGGGAATGCACTGGTTCTGGAATTGGACGCAAGGCTCTGTCTTCGGCATCGAGGTCAGCGGCCTGACTGGCCTTACTGCAACACCCCTATTAATCGAACAAGACAACGGCCCCCAATGGCTCACCGGCACAACCTACGGCATCGAAGGCGGCACCGTCTGCACGATCGCGATAGTTATCTCAATGGGATTGATCTATTTCCTGCCCAGTCTCCAGCCCGTCGCTACGATTCCCGCACCGACAACTGACAACTGACAACCGACAACTCTTTAAGCTGTTTGGATCTTAAACGAGATGTCCACCGCCCTAGCCGAATGTGTCAGCCGTCCGACGGAGATCAGATCGACTCCGGCGTCCGCATACGACCTAACGCGGTCTAGGTCCATGTTGCCGGAGGCTTCGATGAGGACCGCGGGGTTCATGCCGCGGGCCATTTGGACTAGTTTTGCGGCTTCTTCGGGAGTTTGATTGTCGAGCATAACGATCTCCGCACCGGCGTTTATCGCCTCGCGAAGCTGTGCCCAGTTCGTGACCTCGACCTCGATCTTATGCAGATGCCCGGACGTTGCTCGTGCGGCCGCCACGGCCTCGGTAATACCGCCGGAGAGGGCGATGTGGTTGTCTTTGATCAATATGCCGTCGTCTAAGCCCATGCGGTGATTCTTGCCGCCGCCGATGGTGACGGCGTATTTCTCAAGCATCCTCAGGCCCGGCGTCGTCTTTCGCGTATCGACAATGCTCGCCCCCGTCCCCTCTACCGCTTTTACGTAGGCACGCGTCAGCGTCGCGATGCCGGACATCCGCTGCAACAGATTTAGCGCGACGCGTTCGCCGGTGAGTAAAACGTCGGCGTAGCCTTTGAGCATGCCAAACACCGTACCTTCCTCAACCTCGTCGCCGTCGTTAAATGTCGTTTCGATCTCGGTGATCTCAGGATCGAGGTGGAAAAACACCGCTTCGGCAACATCAAAGCCGCAGATAACGAGAAACTCTTTCGCCAAAAAACGCCCTTGGCCGCGCGTATCGGGTGCGACGGTCGCTCGAGTGGTAATATCGCCGCGGCCGATGTCCTCCGCCAAAAATTCGCCGATCGCCGACATCACATCGCCATTTTCAAGCCAGTTCATATTCAATAGATTATCAACCCAAGGTTCGTTTCCCGCAAGGTCGGTACCCTTGCCTTTGCAAACGGTTGGGATAAAGACACAAGATCCGTCATGCTCTATGTTCTGATAGTCAAAACGATCGCTACTTTATCGGAGCCTCGATCTTTAGGCCTTTTGGGTTGTATTCGTAGGTTGTGACGTCGGTTGTGTAGTTCCCTTTGCCGGCATCGACATTTTTTTGCTCGATCCTGACTATCGCGGCCTCTGCTCCGACGTACACGATGTACGTCGAAGTACCCCAGAGTGCGCCCGGTGGCGAACTTTCGACGCGTTTGAGTATCGTCACGGGTTTGCCGAGCAGCTTTGCTTTCTGCGAGGTGTATTTGGTGTATTTGTCGGTCTCAACTTGGACGTCCGGGCCTACTGTCATGGACGGATAGGTCGGCAGCGGCGTGTCACGGTACCATTCGCCGCCGTGACTCAGGGTATAACGCTGTCCGTCGATGATCACCCACTCCCTTTCGGACTTTCTGCCAAACATGTCGTCCAAAAAATGCGATCGGCTGCGGTTCGGCGGTATAAATTCCTCCGTCACCGTCGAAGTCTGCTCCACCTTTCCATTTACGTAGGTGACGCTCTTCTTGATCTCCCGCCGCGGCCTAATGCTCGACGCCCCAAACGCCGAACCCATCGCCGCGTTAAACTCCGCCGCCGTCAACGTCTTAACCTGCCCCGCCGCCGTAACCGAAGCGAGAAACATCATGAGAATAAGAGTGGTAACTTTCATAACTATTTTATCGGAGCTTCGATTTTGATGTCCGTGGGATGTTCGTATCTCCAAATAATGTCTAACGTGAGGCGATTTTTAGAATCAATAGTCTGTGATGTCTGTTTAAATAATTGACCGTCCTTAGAAATCCAAAACTGCTCCACGATAGTGTAGGAATAATTCCAGTCAGGTCGTAATTGATAACTTCGAAATTTACGAGACTCGTAAATACTGTTCTTCTGCCCATCCAAAACTTCTTCACCAATGTAAAAATACTTAAAGGTTTTTTCTTTAAGATTTGGCTCAGTGCCTGAAACTACAGCTTTATCGCCCCTCGCAGATATACCACCAGTTCCAGATATACTACTTGATTCTCTTATCAGCTTTGTCCAAGGATTTTCTGAAGCTCTTGTGTATTCAATGTCTCCAATTACTATCCGTTCACGTTCTGTTTTAACATCGCGATTTTTCTCAACTCTAAGATATCTTCTTGTATTGTTTTCTCCCTCAGATATTTCACTTATCTCCTTAACTGGAGTTTTAAAATCTTTCTCAAAGTGAGCAGAATTCATTGTTACACGCCATTTCCCATCATATGCAAGGCCTTTTGCCTGCGATGTTATCTTCTCGAACTCACTTTCAGTAATCTCTCGCTTTTGGGTAAATACAGAACTATTTAGAAAAGTAATCATAAACAGTAAAGAAAATACCGCGAATAGTTTATTTTTCATTGTTTATTGCAATGCCTCCAGATTATTATTGAGCGTCGCGATCTGGCTTTCTAGTTCCGTCGAGCGGTCGCGGAGTTCGGCGACCTTTTCGGCGGGGGCTCGGTCGACGAAGTTTGCGTTTGAGAGCTGGCCGTCGAGACGCGTTTTCTCTTCGGTGAGCTTGGCGATCTGGTTTGCGAGCCGTGTGCGTTCGACATCAACATCGATCAGCCCTTCGAGCGGCACGGCGAGCCGGGCGTCGTTCGTCACGGCCTTTGCCGACGCACGCGGAACGTCGAGTTCGTCACCGATAACGAGCCCCTCGGCCTTTGCGAGCTTTAGTATCTGGGCTTCGTTGGCACGAAACACTTCCTGAAATGCCGCATCCGCCGCAACATGCACCGTAAATTTGATCGCCGTCGAGATATTCATCTCCGCGCGGATATTTCGCACTTTTTTGATCAGCTCAATAACCGCCGACATCTCTTTCTCGGCCGCGTCGTCAAACAATTTAGCGTCGCCAAGCGGAAAATCAGCCAGCATTATCGTCGCTTCGGCGTCCGCGAACGCTTTGTTGTGCAAATGATTGGACGTGCCCGGCAGTTTCAGCCACAATTCCTCCGTCAAATACGGCATGAACGGATGCAGCATCCTCAACGAAGTGTCGAGGATCCAAATGATCCGCGTCGTCGCCTCTTCGTCACCCGCCGTGATCTCGTCTTTCTTAAGCTCAATGTACCAATCGCAGAAATCGTCCCAGAAAAAATGGTAAAGCAAGGACACGGCCTCGTGAAACTGGTATGTGTCGAGTGCACGGTTGACCGCAATGGCCGTTTTATTCAAACGCGAGACGATCCAACGGTCGGCAAGCGACGCGCTCGGAGTCCCGCCTTTAGGCGGCTCCTGAGCCTGCTGAAGCAGGGACTCCAAGCTCTTGTGATCGACCGCCGCACCCTCAGCATTCATCAAACAAAACCGCGTTGCGTTCCAGATCTTGTTGGCAAAGTTCCGATAGGTCTCAACACCCACGTCGTTCCAGCGAATATCAGCCCCGGTTGCGATCGACGCGAGATAGATACGCGTTGCATCGACACCAAATTTATCGAACATCTCGATCGGATCGACGCCGTTGTTGCGGGATTTCGACATCGGCTTGCCGTCTTTGCCGAGAACGGTGCCGGTGATGACACAATCGTTGAACGCGGTCTTCCCGACAAACTTCTTCGTCAGCATCATCATCCGCGAAACCCACAAAAACATAATGTCGCGACCGGTCACGAGGACGTCCGTTGGCAGAAAGGTCTCCAGGTCAAGCGGAGGAGGAGAGGAGTGGGGGAGGTGGGGAGTTGTTCCGGATTCCGATTCCGACTCCTCAACTCCTGCACTCCCCTCCTCACCTACTTCCGAACCTGTCCAACCAAACGTCGAAAAAGCCCACAGTCCGCTCGAAAACCAAGTATCGAGCACATCGCTGTCCTGCGTTAGTTCCCTACCGCCTGCTTTCTCTTTTGCCTCTTCGGCGGTGCGTGCGACAAAGACATTTCCGTCCGCGTCATACCACGCGGGGATCTGATGCCCCCACCAAAGCTGCCGCGAGATGGTCCAATCTTTGAGGTTTTCGAGCCACGTTGTATAAACCTTTTGATGCGGGATCTCCGGCGAGAAATGCGGCACTTTGTCTTTTGCAAGCTCAAGAGCCATGTCGCGCATCTCGTCCATCTTCACGAACCACTGCTCCGACAATATCGGCTCGACGACCGTCTTGCACCGCTCGCACACGGGGAGAGTGATCTCGTAATCATCAACCTTTTCGAGCAGCCCAAGCTCGTCAAACATCGCCACAACCTTCTCACGCGCGGCAAAGCGGTCCATACCGTCAAATTCCGCTCCGGCGGCAGCGTTCATCGTGCCGTCGAGATTCATCACCAAAAGTTGCTCGAGTCCATGACGCTCGCCGACCAGATAGTCATTCGGATCGTGCGCAGGCGTGATCTTGACCACACCGGTGCCAAACTCGGGATCGACGTATTCGTCCGCGATGATCGGGATCTCGCGGTTCGTCAGCGGCAGCAGGATCGTCTTGCCAACAAGCTCTTTGTAACGCTTATCGCTGCCGTTCACCGCCACAGCCGTATCGCCCAGCATCGTCTCGGGCCGCGTCGTGGCGACGGTGATCGTCTGGTCGCTGTCTTTTACGGGATATTTTAGGTAGGTGAGCTTTCCGTCTTTCTTGGTCTCTTCTTTGACCTCGAGATCGGACAGAACAGTCCTATCTTTCGGACACCAATTTACGATCCGGAGTCCGCGATATATCCAACCCTCGTCGTAGAGCGTGCAAAACACATTACGACCCGCCAAAGACAACGAGGCGTCCATCGTAAAACCATGCCGCGACCAATCGACCGACGCACCTTCGCGGCGCAATTGTTCTGTAATGGTGTTGCCGTACTGCTCTTTCCACGCCCACGCACGTTTTACAAATTCCTCGCGGCCAATGTCAGTAGGCTTTTTATGCTCGTCCTTTTTCAGTTGTTCGACGACCTTTCGCTGGACGCTAATTCCCGCGTGATCTGTTCCCGGCAACCACAGCGTGCGATACCCGAGCATCCGTTTCCAACGAATCAGTGAGTCCATGATCGTGTGCTGGAGAGCGTGGCCCATGTGGAGCGAGCCCGTCACGTTCGGCGGCGGGATTACGATCGAATAAGGTTTTGCTTCCGGATCCTGGTTGATCTCAGGCGCAAAAAACCCGCTCTCTTCCCAGCGTTTATAATGATGTTCTTCGGCCGATTTGGGGTCGTAGGCCTTGTCGAGTTCCATGGTGTTCAGTTTTCGGTTGTCAGTGGTCAGTTGTCAGTTTAGGATTTGCAGAAAGCAGAATGTCAGCATCAGCCGAGAAAGTCCCGCGACCAACCGCTGACAACTGACAACTGGCTACTGACTACTTTTCTTATCTTCTTCGAGCGCTTCGCGGATAAGCTTTTCTGCAATACGAGGAACGGTATCCTGTGCGATCTCGCGGACGACTCGATCGGTCAGCTTTTCAACGACACGCTGCGCAATAAGAGCGATCAATTCCTCGGACGGCTCCTGAGCGGGATCAACCCGAGCGGCAGACGGCGGCTCAACGTCTTCCGTCCAACTCGCATCTACTGTCTCTGTATCAGCAAATGCAAATCTTGGCTCAAAACCTGACTCAACAGTCGCGATCTCTTGCTCAACTACCGGCTCCTCCGCTTCAATCACTTCCGCGAACGACTCTTCGGCAACCGGTGTCCAATCAAAATCCTTCACTGTCGTCTGGATCGGCTCAGTAGTGTAGATCGGATCGGCGTCGCCATTAGCATGAGGTCGCAAGGCTTCGATCATTTCGTCGTCGAAAGACGAATCATCAAATGCCGTCTCAGCCGTCGGTTCAGTTTCCTCGGTCGGATATGTTCCGTTAAAAGGGTCTTCCTCGGTGTCGTAGTCCTCGATCGGAGCCGTTTCGGCAAAGCTGTTTTGGTACAGCTCCTCGATGTCCTCAGTCTCCGGCGTCGGTGTGGGCGACGATGGGTTTAGCCCCAATAGGTCATTAACTCGGGCGACGAGGTCATGGATCGACTGGAAAGGCTTTGTCAGAAATCCATCCGCCTCGACGCGCTCGGCCTCGGTTTGGTCAAACGGCTCGAACGAACCGACTAGCAGCAGCACCGGTATGTGCCGCGTCGCCGCATCCTGTTTGATCATCTCGCAGATCTGATAGCCGTTGGGTACCGGCATTTCGACATCGACTAGCACGATATCCGGCTGCACCTCGATAAATTTCTGCATCGCCTCTTCGCCGCTACCAGTCGAAAACACATCGACCCCTGCATCGACGAACGACATCTCCACGACCTTACGGATCGTGACCGAATCGTCAGCTAGTAATAATTTTGGTTTTGTCACAACTAAATCTTATCAGACAGACCCGCAATCTCGCGACTGATTTGCGAGATCGGCAGCAAGCTTGATAGCGGCAATGAGACTCGATGCGTCCGCGACACCTTTGCCCGCAATGTCGTACGCCGTGCCGTGATCGACCGACGTCCGGATCAGCGGCAGCCCGAGCGTCACATTTACCCCCGAACCA
>JBGTII010000114.1:0-19749 GCA_041745735.1 Pyrinomonadaceae bacterium
TGTAACGGGACGCATACGGAGTGTGTGGGGCATATTACGGATGAGCGGATCTCGGTGTTGGATTGTTTGAGGGATGTGTTTGTGGCGGCGGTGTTGGTTTCGGTTGAACCTGAGGATGCAAATGGAGATTACGTGATTTCACGTGAAAAGTTAGTTACGATATTGAAGGCAGAACCGCCAGCGTTAGCAGGTGGAATGAATGTTGAGAACCGTCACACGTACATGCCAACCACTGGTTCTGCCCTTATTGTTCGTACGCTGCCCAATGATGACAGCAAGCTAACGCGGAGATATAGAGAGGGGAATATTCCGCCTTATTTTACCGACGATGCGATGGAATATATTGTTGCGTGCGGATTCAAACATTTGCTCGTTGATATGCCGTCGATCGACCGGATATTTGACGAGGGGAAACTCACTAATCACCGCATCTTTTGGAACGTCGAGCCCGGGAGCCATGAGATAGGCGCTGCAACGCGCATTCACAGCACGATAACAGAACTTATTTATGTGCCAAATGAGGTTGTGGATGGGGAATACATGCTAAATATACAGATCGCACCGTTTGTTTCTGATGCCGCTCCGAGCCGGCCTATACTGCTTATTTGACCGCGTTTTCGATCGCCTCTTTCAGATCCGGATATTTATACTCAAACCCCGCATCTTCCAGCCGTTTGGGCATTACCTTGGTGCTTGCCAATAGCAACGCGTCGCCCATTTCGCCGAAGATCATGCTGACAGCGAATTCGGGGAGCGGGAGGAACGTTGGCCGATAAAGCACATCGCCGAGGGTTTTGGTGAAATCGTGGTTGGTGACCGGGTTGGGCGAGACTGCGTTTACTGCGCCGCGGATGTTTTCGTTTTCGATGACGTAGTTTATGACGGAGATCTCGTCTTCCATTGAGATCCACGACATCCATTGTTTACCGCTGCCGACCACGCCGCCGACGCCCATTTTGAATGGGAGCAGCATTGTCGACAGAGCACCGCCGTCTTTTGAGAGGACGATGCCAGTGCGGAGCAAGACGGTGCGAATACCCGCGTCTTCGGCTCGGCGGGATTCGGCTTCCCATTCTTTGCAAACCCCGGCGAGAAAGTTATCGCCCGCTGCGCTTGATTCCGTTACTTCCTCCTCGCCGCGTTCACCGTAAAATCCGATGGCAGACGACGCGACGAATGTGTGCGGTTTCTTTTTGAGTTTGGAAATGGCGTCCACGACATTGCGAGTTCCCAAAACGCGGCTGTCGCGTATGGCTTTTTTCTTTTCGTCGGTCCAACGCAGGCCGCTGACATTCTCACCCGCAAGATGGACAACGACGTCGATGCCCTCGAGTTTTTCAGGGTCGGTAAAACCTTCCTCGATGCTCCATTGGATATGCTGTTCGTCGGCCGGCTCTTTGCGCGAGGCGAGCAGAAGTTCGTAGCCCTTTTCGGTGAAGGATTTTTGCAGCTCGATGCCAACAAGGCCGCTGGCACCTGTGATCAATACTTTCATATAGAGATATATTAACCGCAGAGACGCCGAGACGCTGAGAAAAAAAAGCATTTCTTTTCATTTCTTCTCTGTGTCTCTGCGTCTCTGCGGTTAGTTTGCCGGTTTTCTCAGGTCATTCAGGATAAATTTCGTCATAAGTTCGAGTTCGCGTTTCGTTAATTGATCGCGGAAAGGCGTCATGCCGTTACCGCCTTCGGCGAGTTGTTTATAGATCTCGGCTTCGGACTTGAATTTGAGCTCCCCGTAACGCATGTTCGGCACGACGGTCCCGTCATCAAGCGTTTTGCCCTCACCCTCGCCGCCATGACATATCGCGCAATGCTGGCGAAACATCGACGCCGCATAATCTTTGCTATTGGCGATCGAGTAGCGTTGGGTTTTGGAGGAAAAACAGGATGCGATACCGAGGATGGCAAAAATTATCAGGATGAGCAGTTTTGTGCGAAACATCTATACAAGAAGTTTCACGCAAAGCCGCTGAGAACGCAAAGCTACGCCCCTGCGATCTCTTCCTTTAGCGCACGCTTGAATATCTTTCCGGTGTTGCCGATCGGCAGGGAATCGCGAAATTCGACATGGCGGGGATATTTATTTGCGGCGATCTGGCTGCGGCACCATTCGATGAACTCTTCGTGCGTAAGTTCGTGGCCCTGATTTAGGACGACAAAAGCTTTAACTTCTTCGCCGAGGCGGTCGTCGGGGACGCCGATGACGGCGACAAGGCTGACGGCCGGGTGCGTGATGATGACCTCTTCGAGCTGACGGGGATAGACGTTGTAGCCGCCGCGAAGGATCATGTCTTTTTTGCGGTCGACGATGGCGAGATAACCTTCGTCGTCCATGATGCCGACGTCGCCGGTGTGAAACCAGCCGCTGCGAAACGCCTCGGCGGTCGCCTCGGGTCGTTTGTAGTAGCCCTTCATCACGTTTGTCCCGCGAATGACGATCTCGCCGCGCTCTCCGCGAGGGACTTCGTTGTCATTGTCGTCAAAACATTTAACTTCGACGCCGAAAATGGCCTGGCCGACCTTGCCGGGTTTGGACGGGCGTTCGAAATGGTTAAAACACGCGAGCGGTGATGTTTCGGACAGGCCGTAGCCCTCCATTACGCGTACACCGAATGTTTCCTGAAACTCCCGCATCACCTCGACCGGCATCGGAGCACCGCCGGAGGAACAGACCTTCATGCTGTCAGCGATGTGGCTAATGTCGTAGTTATTTTCTTTGACGTATTTGAGCAGAGCCCAGTACATCGTCGGTACGCCGACCCAGAAATTAACTTTTTCCGCGACCATCGTATCGAGCGTGGTTTTCGGATCAAAACGCGGGAGCAGCACGACGCGATTGCCGCCGTAGATCTGTGTGCTCATCTGAACGGTTTGGCCGGTCGTATGAAACAGCGGCAGCGTGATCAGGCAGGTTTTCTGCTGTTGGTCGGTAAAATCCAGCATCGGCTGGTGAATCGCGTACGTCGTGACGCAATTTGACCAGAGATTGAGGTGCGTCAATTCAGCTCCCTTTGGCTGGCCGGTTGTGCCCGAGGTGTAAAGGATCGCGCAGGTATCATCCGGTGCCGTGGGATAGATCTCAAACTCTTCGGATTTATCGAACGTGATCTGCGTCAGCGTCTTATGTTCAGCGATCGGCGACTCGCCCATCATATCCATCGTCATCACGACAAGATGTTCGCACGAATCTACCTTATCAAAAGCCTCTTTGGTCGATGCCAGCATCGGCAATTCTGTGCTGCCCTCGAAAACGAAAACAGCTTTCGCATCCGAATCGCGGAGATGATATTCGATCTCGCCAGCCTTAAACAAAACGCAAAGCGGCACGACGACCGCCCCGGCTTTCATGATGCCGTAATAGACGATGGGGAAATACGGATTGTTGATGCAATTTAGGGCGACTTTGTCGTCATGGCCGATGCCCATTTCGGTGAGGGAATTGGCGACGCGGTTGGACAGCGTGTCGAGTTCGCCGTAGGTCAGGCGGACATTATCCCAGACGATCGCTTCTTTGTGCGGAGCGAGGCCTGCATGATGCGAAACTATCGACGCCAGATTAAGTACTGTGGCGGTGCCGTTCATAAGGTTAAGTGTCGTAGAAACACCTAATCATACACCAACTTGGCGTAAAAAGTTGATACTTTTTGTTGAGGAAATTTCTGTATCGAGCTGTTGGATCGAGTGAATCTTAAATTTGGCGTCCTGGTCGGGAAAATCGTTGCGAAAATGCCCGCCGCGTGACTCTTCGCGCCAGAGAGCTGATGTGGCGACGAGACGCGCAAGCGTGACGAAATTTCGCGACGAAGTGCTCAGATTACCAGCGGCGATCTGATCGAATTCTTTTATTGCGCGTTTAAGCGACTCTTTGTCGCGCAAGATACCGACGCGTTCCCACATGACTCGTTTAATACGTTTCTTTACAGCGGTCGAAATGCCAGATTCCAGCGTCGGGTTTGTCGATCTTTCATTGACAGATTTTAAATTTGAAATTTGAAATTTGGCATTGTCTTCGGCTGCTGCCGCTCCCGCTCTTGCACCAAAAACCAAACCCTCAAGCAGGGAATTCGACGCTAGCCGATTCGCTCCGTGGACGCCCGTGCATGTAACTTCGCCTGCCGCATAAAGCCCGGGCAGAGTGCTGCGGCCCCACAGGTCTGTGCGGATCCCGCCCATGCAGTAATGCGATGCGGGCGAGACGGGCAGCATGTCTTTGGCGATGTCGAGGCCGTAAAATTTGCACGTTTCGTAGATCTTTGGGAAACGGTGTTTGAGAAAATCTTTGTCGAGAGCGGTCATGTCCAGATAGACTGTTCGAGTTCCTGTGCGGCGCATTTCGGCGACGATCGAGCGGGCGACGATGTCCCGTGGGGCAAGTTCAGCTCGCTCGTCGTAACGCGGCATAAAGCGTTCGCCGTATTTGTTTTTGAGGATGCCGCCCTCACCGCGCATTGCTTCAGAGAGCAAAAATCGCGGAGCCTTTTCGAGATTTAACGCCGTCGGATGAAACTGGATAAACTCCATATCCGCCATCTCGGCCCCGGCAAAATACGCCATTGCCATGCCGTCGCCGGTGGCGACCGGTGGATTTGTCGTGTGCTGATAAAGCTGTCCGGCACCGCCGGTACACATAATGACGGCCTTGGCGTAGATCTCCCGCGGCTGACGCAAAACGGGATCGAGAAACCGCACGCCGACGCAACGGCCATCGCGAACGATAAGGCTTTCGGTGTTGGCAAATGGCGTCAGATTGATTGTCTTTTCCTGGCCGGCACGGGCGATGAGCGAGCGGACAAATTCGGCCCCGGTCGAGTCGCCGTGGGCATGGATGATACGCCGCCGTGAATGCGCAGCCTCTTGCGTAAAGACCAGCTTGCCGCCCTCGCGGTCAAATTCGCCGCCCCACTCGATCAGTTGTTTTATGTATTTGGTGCCCTCAGTGACAAGCGTCTCGACAGCTTGTTCATCGCATAAGCCCGCACCCGCAACAAGCGTGTCGCCTTCGTGCAGCTCAGGATTGTCATCGTCGGACAGCACGACGGCGACGCCGCCTTGGGCGTATTCAGTGTTTGATTCGCTGGCTTTGTCTTTGGTCAAAACCGCAACGCGTCCACCGCTTGCGGCAAGCTCAATGCTCGCTCGCAGCCCTGCAACGCCGCTGCCGATAACGATAAAATCCGTTTCCAAAGACATTAACTGAAATGTAGCAAATTAGCAGTAAAGTATCGAATTAGGATATTAACCGCGAAAAACGCGAAAAGACGCTAAACAGAAATTTCTTTCTTATTAGCGTCTTTTCGTGTGTTTAGCGGTCGCAAAAACCGATCCGTTTAGACAGGGATCTTTAGTTCCTGGCCGGGGTAGATCTTATCAGGGTGATGCAGGATGTCGCGATTAGCGTCCCAGATGGCTTTCCACTGGATGCCGTAACCCTTTGCGATCTTGCTCAGGTTGTCGCCCGATTCGACCGTGTACGAGTGGCCGCCGCCGCCGGCTGCATCACCTAGGCCGATGTTGAGAATTAGGTCGTTGCTCTTGAATTCTGGGTCTAAGCGTTCGTACTCATCCCAAAGCGACTGTTTTGCCTCAGCGCTGGGGGCTGTGCCGGTGATGACGAGCGCTCCGCCGTCTCCCTCGGTCAACTCATACGTGACGCCATTTGTGTTCGCAAGCTCAAGAAGCGATTGGTATTTTTCTTGTACTGACATGATATGTTTCTCCCCGCTTATGCGCCTTTCTTAAGTTGGTTATCAATGCCGGTGATACCGGATTGTTGAATGGTCTGGATGCAAGTAGCGTACTTAGCGGCCGGAACTTCGCCAGTGACGGTGACTTTACCGTTAGTGACAGCAACCGTAGCGCCTGTACAACCCGCTTTCTTGAGGTCCTCAGTGATCTTGCCAGTTAGAGCCGGATCCGGAGCAGCAGGTGTAGCCACCGGCAGCGGCTTGAGTGTGGTGCTGTTGGTCACCGATTTGATGCCCTCGACCGACTTGACCGCAGCTTCAGCCTTGGCTTTGACTGCCTGATCGGCAACCTCGCCCGTAAGTGTCGCTACGCCGTCTTTGACAGCAACCGTCACGCCCGTGACCTTTTCAGACGTCAGTTTGTCCGTGGCGGCCTTTGTCAGGTCCGCGTCGCTCTTGCCGCAAGCGCTCATAAATAAAGCCATTGCGAGCATCAGAACTGTAAAAAATTTAACTTTCATTTTTCCTCCCGAAAAATTCTGTCCGTATTTATAAAACCTATTATCGCTAATCCCCCATGAATACACGCGATACTATTTAACCGACACTATTCCCCAAAAAGGGGAATAAGTTCAAAATTATTTAGTGATTTTATAGTGATTCAAATTAGGTGCTTTGGCAAGACTAAAACGCCTTATTAACCAAAAATTTCTTCGGCGATCTGCTGCGCCGCGTCATACGACGTATGGTCGCGTCGGATGATGAAATGCCAGTCGGCGAGGCAATAGACCTTTTGCCTTTCGTCAAATAAACTGCGGGCTTTCGCTTTATTACGCGCCAGCGGTCGCTCTTTGCGGGAAAACGTTATATTCAGCCAGCAATGCTCAAAAGTTGCCTCGAGCCAGACGCCTGTAAAGCCGTGAGCTTTCAGTAGTTCACGGTTTTCCGGGATCGTCCATGTGCCGCCGCCGAGGCTCAATATTCGCAAATCAGTATCGGCAAGTAATAGTTTTAAGTTCGCGGTCTCGATCTCGCGATATTTATCTACGCCATCCTCGTCAATGATCTGGGCGACGATGCGGCCGTTATTTCGCTCGATAAAACGATCGAGATCGGTCCAGCGGCACCTCAGCTTATTGGCGAGATGACGAGCGACGCTCGATTTGCCCACGCCCATAAAACCGGTCAGTGCGATCTTGATGTCTTTATTCATCGTTGCTAAGACTTTACGACAGACGCGAGCGTTTCGAAAAATCCGGGAAACGACACGTCGGCACACTCACCGCCGACAATCTCAGTTTCGCCGTCCGCGAGCAACCCCGCGACGGCAAACGCCATTGCGATGCGGTGGTCGCCAAACGAATCGATAACCGCGCCATTCAAATTTGAACGTTCGACGTGAAATCCGTCGTCAAACTCGGTCACATTTGCTCCCATACGACGCAGGTTTTCGGTTATGGAATGTATGCGGTCAGATTCTTTGACCCGCAACTCGCCCGCGTCACGAACCTCTAATCCATTTGCCAACTGCGTCCCAAGCACCGCCAATATCGGTATCTCGTCGATCAGATCAGCGACCGCCGGACCTTCGATCACAAGCGGAGCCTCTTGCACATCCAGCCCGCCGCTGATCGTCAGCGTGTCGGTTGGCTCGCCATGCCGTTCGGGGTCTTTCCGCAAAGAGAGCTTTGCTCCTACGCATTCGAGGACGTCTAAGATCGCCGTCCGTGTCGGGTTCGTTCCAACATTTGGCAGCGTCAATTCCGAGCCCGGCAGACAGGCCGCGGCAACAAGGAAAAAAGCAGCGGACGAGATGTCGCACGGGATTAACAACTCGGCGGCCGTGGGACGAGACGTTCCTTTGATATAACGGATCTTACTCGCCGGCCCGCCGTCCGTGCCGACGCGAACGCCAAAAAGCGGTAGCAGCCGTTCGGTGTGATCGCGGGTCAGCGACGGCTCCACAGTCGAGGTCTCGCCATTTGCATACAGCCCACCAAACAGAACGCAGGACTTTATTTGTGCCGACGCGACTGGCGTGTGATACGTGATCGCCCGCAATGGATACCGGCCGTGGATAGTTAGCGGTGCCTTGCCGTCGTCAGACGTTATCGTCGCTCCCATTTGTTCGAGCGGTTCGATTATCCGCCGCATCGGACGTTTCACCAGTGACTCATCGCCCGTCAAAACACTTTTGAAACGCTGTCCGGCCAAAATGCCGCCAAGCAGCCGCATCGTTGTACCGCTATTGCCGCAATCGAGCGGTTTTTCAGATTGTTTTAGTCCAAATTTACCTACACCGTCAATAAAAACGGTGCTGCCGTCACGCCGTATTTCGACCCCGAGCGAGCTCAGGCAATCGAGCGTCGACGTGCAATCGTCACTCGCCGCAAAGCCCGCGAGCCGTGATGCGCCGTCCGCGATCGCCGCGATTATCGCGGCCCGATGTGAGATAGATTTGTCGCCAGGCAGCTCAATGATGCCCTGCAGCGACCTCGCCGGTTTGACCTTCATTACTCAATATTAGACGAACAAAGCCGTATTTGTCTTGACAGAAACTATCTTAAACAGCTAACTTACAAAACATATACTTTTCCTATGATTCGTGAGATCCAGTTGCCAAGCCGTATCGAATCGGTCGACCAAGCCGCAGTAGAAGCGGACGATTTTGCCAAAAGCTGCGGTTTTGGTGACGATTTTGTGTCCGCGATCGATCTCGCCATTCGCGAATCGGTGGCAAACGCCGTCAAGCATGGCAATAAATTTGACGAGTCAAAGAGCGTCGATGTGACGTTTGCCGATTCGGACGAGGGATTTGAGGTGACGGTACGCGATCATGGTGCCGGGTTTGATGTCGATGAGATACCTGACCCGACAAACCCCGAAAACCTGTTAAAAGCCAACGGCCGGGGCATCTTGTTTATGAACTCATTTATGGATGAGGTCAGTTGGTCCAACCATTCGGACGGCGGAATGGTGGTGAAAATGTTAAAAAAGAAATAATTGCCGCTTGATGCTTGGACTTTTGTATTGAGTTTGGTCTAAAATCGGCTATCGCAAATTATAAACGCAAGAGGAGATAACAATGTCTGATATTACAATCACAGAACGCCAGGCTGGCGACGTAACGATCCTTGATCTAGCGGGCAAGGTAACCATCGGTGAGGGCAGCGTTGCGCTTCGCACGGCTATCCGCCGCCTCCTGGGTGAGGGCAAAAACAAGCTCCTGCTCAATCTAGGAGGGGTCGGTTACATCGATTCGAGCGGTATCGGCGAACTGGTTTCGAGCTTTACCGCCGTCAAGAAAGAGGGCGGAACCTTAAAGCTTTTGAAACTGACGCAGAAAATTCAAGACCTTTTGGCTATCACAAAGCTTTTGACCGTCTTTGATGTTTTTGACGAAGAAAGCGAGGCCCTCAGCAGCTATAACTAAACGCTGCGAATTGGCTAAAACGTTTCGCATGTAAAGGATAAAAGGGGTAAAGGAAAGCGTTTTGTTCCTTTATCCTTTCTTATTGTGCGATGGGTTTGATACATCTTTAAGGGCGTAAGATTCATCTTTCTTAGCAGAAAGTTTTTTTGTTTTTTTCCATTATCTACACCATGCAGCGAGTTTTTTTATTTATATTATTGATCGTGTTTTCGGCAAGCGTTTTTGGCCAGGCCCCGGCGTCGGGTTTTGATCTGGCGAATTACGGCGTCAAGATCGAACCCGACAAGCGTCTGTTCGTCGTGCTCGCGTCGCTCGAAATGGCGCAGGCGACAAATCCCGACGGCACCGTTACCAAGCTTATCAACACCCCGCTATCGGCGGACGGGGCAAAGTTTCGTGATCAGCTTATTTTAGACAACGCGAGCATGCCGGGGGACCTTCGAACTCGGATCTCAGCATTTGTCGCTTTGCATAAAAAGCGAAACCCTCAGGCGACCGACGCAGAGATCGTTGCACCGTTTATTTCGATGGCATACACGCTGTCACCGGTACCCGAGCTTGGCGACCCCGTAGTCACCAGCGATCTACCCGGAAAGTTGCTCGATGTGCTTGATTATTCGCCGCTTGTTCGTGAGTTTTATAAGCGATCGCCGATCAGTTCAAAGCTCGATAGTTACGTCAAAACCTATCGCGAACAGGCTGACGGGCGTCTGCGGACATCCGTTCGCGACATGGTCAGCGAACTGCTCGAGTATCTGCATACGCGGCCACAGCTAATTTTTTCAGAAAAGGTAAAGATCGAGACAAAACGCCCCAACAGCAAAACCGTTCTCGTTAAGACAGAGATTCGCGAGCACGACCGGCATTTTTATGTCGTCCCTGAAAATCTGGCGCCTAAGGGTGACATCAGTTTCCTCAACATTCGCGACGATTATTATCTCATCGTGCCGCCCGATACCGATGTCAGCATTACAGAGGGCCGCCGGGCGTTTTTGCGGTTTGTGATCGATCCGCTGATCCTTGCAAATTCTAAGGAGATGACCGCCGTCCGCGACTGGGCAAAACCTGTCCTTGAAGAGCAGCGAAAAGCAAACTCGTCCCTCTCGCCGGATGTATTCTTGGCGATGTCGCGTTCACTGGTGGCGGCGGTAGATATTCGCCAAGCAGAATTTACAAAGATCCGCGTCGCCACCGATCAGACACGTCAAAAACTGCCGACGCTAAAGACGGACGCCGAAAAAACGGCGCTGACCACTGAGCTTACCAACCAAAAGGCGGCGTTTTCCGACGAGGCTGCTCAGCAATTGTTTGAGGAATATCAAAAAGGCGCGGTGCTCTCATTTTATTTCGCCGAGCAGTTGAAAGGCGTAGAGGATTCCGGTTTTGACATCGCTTCGTCCTTGCGTGAAATGGTCGCCGCATTTGACCCGCTGAAAGAAGTCAATCGCATTTCTGACACGGCCGAGGCCCGCAAGCGTGCTCTTGCCGCCCGGCAGCAGCGCCAAAGCAATCCGGACACGATGGCCGTCGTTGAGAGCCCTTTGACAGGGAAGCTTATCGCGATACAAAAGGTAATCGACGGCCGCGACCTCGTAAAGGCAACCACCGATCTCAAACAGCTTCTAAAAGAATATCCGTCCGAGCCGCGTATCTATTACAACATCGGCCGCGTCGCCGGGCTGTCTGCGGTTGGTGTGCAAGATCCTGAGGTGGTCGCACAAAAGCTGCTTGAGGCTAAGGTCGCATACACTAACGTGCTCAATACGGCGACGGGCGGCACCGATAGGTCTTTGCTTTCGCTCACCTACGTTGCACTCGCGAGGATATATGAGTTTGATAATAATTCGACGTACGCCATCAAGCTCTATGACGAAGCGATCAAGCTCGACGACATTTCGGGCGGTGCATTTCGCGAAGCGATCGCCGGCAAACAACGTCTGTTAAAGCCGCAATAGCTGCAAACTCTACATTTCCGGCAAAGTCTGATACCGTCTAGTTGATGTCAAATAACGCCTTTCGCAGCGGGTTGGTCGCTCTCATCGGCCGTCCAAATGCGGGTAAATCCACACTAATCAACCGCCTCGTCGGCGAAAAGATCGCGGCTGTCTCAAACAAGCCGCAGACCACACGACACCGTATCAAAGGCATCGTCACGCTGCCTGAGGGGCAGATCGTTTTCATCGACACACCCGGCGTCCACAAACCCGGCCATCTGCTCAACAGGCGTATGATGACCGCCGTTCACGATGCGATCATGTCGGTCGATCTGATCGTGCTGATGCGTGACGCCAGCGTCTCGACCGGCAACGGCGATATGTTCGTTTTTGACCTCATTAAACAGGCCGAAAAACCAGCTGTTCTGCTGCTAAACAAGACAGATAAACTCAAAGACAAAGCCGCCCTCCTACCACTGATCGAGGGCTATTCGAGTGAGTTCGAATTTGCCGAGATCGTGCCTGTTTCGGCGCTAAATGGCCACGCCATCGACGATCTGCTCGCATCCATCGTTAAACATTTGCCCGAGGGCGAGCCGCTCTTTGCTGACGACGAGATGACCGATCAATCAACGCGGATAATCGCCGCCGAGATGGTTCGCGAAAAGATCCTGCAATCTACCGGCGAAGAGATCCCCTATGTAACCGCGGTCGTGACCGAGGTTTTTGACGAATCAAAACCCGGCATCACACGGATATATTGTGCGATCTATGTCGAGCGTTCGTCTCAAAAAAAGATCGTCATCGGTAAAATGGGCAGCCGCATAAAAGACATCGGCACTAAGGCGCGTGTTGATATAGAAAAGCTACTGGGCAGAAAGGTATTCTTAAAATTATTCGTTAAGGTCGTAGAAGACTGGCGTAACCGCGAACGCGATCTCGACGACATCGGCATACACGAATGAGCGAAACTCCCGCAAAACGATGGTTCGCCGTCGATGTCGAGGCCGATGCCCCCGCCGCGGAAGCTGTCGAATACGCCTTTAACACGCTCGATGCCCTCGGTACCGAGATCGACCATCTACGAAGAACGGGCACAGACGCTTTAAAGATAATCGGCTATTTCAACGACCTTCCAACAGACGAAGACCTACAGTTCGAGATCAATGACGCCCTAAATATCTTCGAGCAGGATCAGGCATCCGTGCGTTCGACATCCACCCGCGAAGTCGAAGACGCGGATTGGCTCGCCGAATGGAAACGGCATTGGAAACCCACCGAGATCGGCAAATTTATCATCGCCCCGCCCTGGCCCAAGGTCGCCGACACCGACAAGATCGTCATCCGCATCGAGCCAAACATGGCCTTTGGCACCGGCACACACGAAACAACTCAACTTTGTTTGAAATCGATCGGCGAAATCTATATAGCGGGGCAAACGTTTCTAGATGTGGGGACAGGAACCGGGATTTTGTCGATAGCCGTCGCGAAACTCGGCGGCACAGACATCTTTGCCTGCGACACCGACGCCGATTCAATAACGATCGCCCGCGAAAATGCCGTCCTAAACGGAGTCGGCGATGCCATCACTTTTGCCGACGGCCCCATCAACGACGGTACACCGCGATACGACTTTACCTGTGCAAACTTGACCGCCGATGTGATCCTTCCGATGCTGCCGCTGCTGATCGCAAAAACAAAAAATATCCTACTCCTATCCGGCATTCTCGCCGAACAGGAAAGTCTCATCACAGACGAGATTTCCAATTTTCAAATTTCAAATTTTCAAATTGAACATTCCGGCGAGTGGATCTCTGTCCTAATTAAATTTTGATCAGGGCTTCTTGATCGGCACCGCCGAGGGTATGTCGCCATCATCGGTGATCGGAACGATCGGCAGACGAAATGTCGGTTTTGCCCGTGGCGAAGTCGTCAAAACAGGCGGGCTTTTTGGCAGGCTGAAAAGCGTGGGCGTTAGCGGCAACGAACGCTTAAGCATCGTGCCGCCGCGTCCGGCAACCCATAGTTTGTCGCCGCCGCGATAGACGATCGCTTGCAGGAGTTTCCCGGTGATATTTAGCTGCGTTGACCACGATTTGCCGCCGTCCTCGGTGATCAATATCGTGCCGAGTTCGCCCGCCGCGATGGCTTTGTCCGCCCCAAAAACCTGCACCGCAAAAAGATTTAGCTTTAACGGCGATTCCTGATCGGCCCACGTCGCGCCACCGTCGGAGCTTCGCAAAGTGATCCCGCCGGAGCCGACAGCAAACCCATTTTTTTCGTCGTAAAAACTCACCGCATAAAGATTCTCGCGGACACTGGTTTTGATCTTTTCCCAAGTGACACCGCCGTCGGACGTCCGCAATATTGTGCCCTTATCGCCGACAACGACGCCGTGAGTTACGCTAAAAAACTTGATGTCCTCGAGCCAGACACGCGTTCCGGAATTGAGCTGCTCCCAATACGCTCCGCCCGAGCCTGTCCGGGCGATCATCCCGTTCGACCCGACGGCATAGCCGATCTTTTCGGAAACGAAATTTACTGCGACGAGGTCTTCGGTGAGGTTTGAGATGCCCGCACCCCAGCTCGCACCGCCGTTTACGGTGCGCAAAACGGTCCCGCCGTCGCCGACCACCCAGCCTTTTTGCCCGTCAATAAAAAACACGGCGTTGAGATTTACGTTTGCTTCGGAGAATGCGGGCAGCCATTCGCGCCCGGCGTTATTGGTTAGCCAGATCTTGCCTCGCGAGCCGACAGCAACGCCGATCTCGTCGTTGAGAAACGCGATGTCATTAACGTCCTCGCGGCCGCCCTCGCTCAGACGCTGCCAGCTAAAACCGCCATCATCCGTGCGGAGGATCAGCCCGTTCTCCCCAACGGCCCAGCCGGTAAATTTATCGCCGTAATGGACAGCGACGAGCTTAGGGTTTGTCCGAACATTAAACGGCAGCCACGAACGCCCGCTGTCGCCGGTTAGCCAGATCATGCCGTTGGCATCGGTCATTGAGCCGCTTGCGGCGTCTGAAAACGTCACCGACAGCATATCCGCTCGACTAAAAATATTAACCCGCGACCATGTCTGTCCGGCGTCGTCGCTACGTGCGACACATCCGCCAAACCCCGCAGCAATCATCACCGTTTGCGATAAATAAGCCGCGTCCGACACGACCGCTCCCGCACACGGATCGCTTTGTTTCCAACTATCACCGCCGTTGTCCGTGCTAAGAACCACCCCACCAAGTCCGACCGCGACGGCGTGTCTCTCGTCAAACGCGTCAATGTTCAGAAGCTGTTCCTGCGTGCCTGAAACTTGTGTTTTCCACGAAATCCCGCCGTCTGTAGTTTTGAGTATCCGGCCATAACTGCCGCTTATCCAGCCCGTCGTGAGCCCTGTGCCGGTAAATTTGATCCCATAAAGATGGTCTCGGGCATCGACGGCAACTTGTTTCCAATCTTTGCCGCCGTTGGTCGTAGCGAGCAACGTGCTGCGTGCACCGACGGCAAATGCGTTGTTTTTATCACGGACAAATACTGACGAGAGCGGGGCTTCGGCCGGCGAAAACTGTCGCTTCCAGCTAAAACCGCCATCGATGGTTTTCAAGATCGTCGCGTCCGAACCGACCGCAAAGCCGGTTTCTTTGTCCGGAGCAAAATGAATCGAATACAGCGGATTGCCTTGCGGCAAAGGATTTTGCCAAGTCCAGCCTTGACTGCCGCGTTGGGCAAAGGTCGGAGCAACAAGAAGGAAAAGGATTCCCGCAGAGACGCAGAGACGCAGAGACAGGAATTTCCACCACAGATGAACACGGATAAACACAGATGGAGGAATGACCTTTTCATCCGATCTGCTTTCTGATCTGTGTTTATCTGTGTTCATCTGTGGCTAATTTTCTTTCAGATCTCTTCGGTCCCGAGTTCTACAACTGCTTCCTCTAGCAAAGCCGCATCCACATACCCGAGCTCCGCCATTTTTCTTGCCATCGAATCGGCGACTTCCTGTACGGCGTGGCCGTTGTGGCCTTTGACCCATTTCCAGGTTATTTGATGCTTTTTAGATGCGGTGTCGAGGCGTTTCCACCATTCGTGATTGGTCTTTCGTTTCCAAGTGCCGCCCATCGTCTCGACCACGTATCTCGAATCTGACATCAGCGTTATCACACACGGCTCTTTAAGGCTCTCAAGCCCAATGGCCGCCGCCGCGATCTCGGCCTGTTGGTTGGTCGCACTGCCGAGATATTCACCAACCGCTTTCCAAAACCCTTTGAACCCAAGCACGGCGACGGCCGCCGCACGGGGATTTCCCCTGCCGTTGCCGAGACTCGAACCGTCGCAGACTATGGTGACTTGTTTCATATTTTAGTTGCCGACCGAAATAACGTTGTCGACAAAATTGTCGAACGTTTCGTCGTGAGAGATAACAAAAAGCTGGTCAAAATGCGTGATGCGGCTGATCTGCATCGCTAGGTTTTCGCGGCGTTCGGCGTCCATGTTGGTTGTCGGCTCGTCAAAAAATGCGATGCGGATATCGGTCAGTTGTTTTAACAAAGCGAGCCGGATCGCGAGAGCCGCCGCCATCTGTTCGCCACCAGAAAAACTCTGAAAAGGCCGCTCATATCCGTCCTCTTCAAGCATTATGGCGTAATCTTCGCCCCATTTCAGCGTGCGTTCGGCATTTCCGGTGATCTCGCGAAACAGCAGGTTTGCCTCAAGCGAAACGTGATGCACATAGTTCCGTGCTACACGCGGAGCCGCTTCTTTCAGCGTGTCCCGGATAAAAGCGGTCGTCTCGGCCACAGTTTCAAGCCGCTCTTTTTCCTTAAACTCACCAGACAAAGACTTTCTGATCTCAGCGAAATGCTTTAGCTCCGCCTCAAGCTGCTTCTCGCGCCGCTTTGCAGCATCAAATGTCGCCCTGATCTCAGCCGCCCGCCGCTCGGCATTTAACAACGCAGTCCTCCCCTGATTGTGGAGCTCGCCGTCATAATCGACGCCAGCCGCCGCAAAATCCCTTTCCGCCGCCTCGACGGCCGAGGTTTTTGCTGTCAGGTCGGTCAATGCAACATCTAGTTCTTCCTTTCGCTTTACGAGAGCGGCGGCCTCCGCTTCGTTTGTGAGGAAAACTCGATGTGCCTCAATAGTCGTGTCGCGTTCAACCGTCAATTTGGTCCACTGCTCGTCGAGTTCCTTATACTCGTCGAGCTGCTCAACGTGCAGCTTGCGGTCGCTTTCCAGCCGCTCTAGATTGCTCTCAACGTTTCCGAGGCCCTCGCGGATTTCTGGTTCGCGGGATATCTCACGCTCGAGGATACGGATGCGGGCCGCCGGATCGGCGAGTTCTTTTAGCTGTGCATTTAGATTTGCGATCCGTTGCTCCGTTTCGGCAGGACCGCGGCGTGCCTCAAGCGAGACTTTCTTTGCCGTTAATTCCGCTCCCTCATCCTTTAGCTCTTTTTCGCGATGCCGATAGGTCTCAAGCGCGGCGAGCTGTTGGTGGCCCTCGCGGGCAGCTGCAAGGTCGGCCGTCACTGTCGAACGGGCTGCTTCGAGAGACGCGATACGCGTTGTCATCTCGGAAAACTGGCTGGAAAGAAAGCTCTCCAACGTCTCACCTTCTTTCAGATTCAAACATCGCTGCGATAAAACCGGGCAAAACCCGCCTTTGACCTCTGTCTGAAATTTTTGGTCGCGTTCGAGGCTGGCTTTGAGATTGGCTATTTCGGAGACAAGCGCTGCGTCCTTGCCTTCGAGTGTCGCGAGCGATGCCGCGAGAGCGGTCTTTTCCTCCGCAACGCGCATTTTTTGCTGATTGTCGCGGTAACGCTCACGCAGACGGTTGAGTTCACGCTCAATGCTTTCGATGCGTTCGTCGACGTTTTTGGCGTTCGTGATGTGATCGCGGAGTTCGGTTATCTCTTTTTCGATCGCCGCCTGTTCTATAACTTTCGGCTGCAACGTCTCGATTTCGTGCCGGGCGTTTTGGACCTTGACGAGGTCGTCGCAAAAACGCTTTTGGTCGGCTTTGACATTGACGACAGCGGCGTCGGTTTTGGCAAGTTCGGCACGATGACGATCGCGCATCTCGCGCTCGCGTTCAAATTCCTTAAGCCGTCCGAGCGTCGCGACATGGCTTTCATGCCCGGCTCGTACGCGCTCCAGCTTTGCCGCCGCGTCGGCAGCACGGTTGAGTGCCTGCTCAGCCTGGCTAAAGACAAGTTCGGCACGCCCCTTTTCCGAGTGGCTGCGCTCCAATGCGGTTTTGAGCCCGGAAACACGCCGTTCGAGATCGTCGAGTTCTTTGACGCGGTTTTGTTTTGCTGTGAGGTCGGCGGTCAAAGCTTCGATTTCGACCGCAAGCGTTCCCGTTTGTTCTACAACAGCCGTATGCTCCTCATAAACCGTTTCGGAGCGGGTTAGTTCGCCCTCGACGCGGGCTATCGTCTCGCGGACAGCCACTAACTGTGAATCAAGCAGACGCGATGTTTCACGCAGTTTCTCGGCTGCCTGACGATATTCCTCGACCTTGAGCAGACGGTCAAAAGCGACTTTTCGTTCGGTCGACCCTTCTAAGAAGATGGCGGTAAATGTGCCTTGGGGGACGCCGATGGCTTGTTTGAATAGAGATTTGAGATCGGTGCCGGGTTCGAGGCCGAGGTGCTGCCAGAGAAAGCGAAAGACCTCCTCTTTTTTGTCGGCAATGCGTGTCTGCAGACGCGGGTCTGTGACGTTATAGCCCGCTCCGGTGTCGCGTGTGACGATGTATTCGCGTTCGTCGAGACCGCTTTCAAACGTCACCTTGACCACGCCTTTTTTTTCGCCGCGTTTAACAAAATCCTCTTTTTTATAATCGAGCAGGTCGAACAGCACCCACGCGATCGCCTCAATGATCGTGGTCTTACCGGCACCGTTCTCGCCTGTAATAGCAGTCGTGCCACGGGTAAAGTCGAAAGTTGAGGCGGCGTGAGATTTGATATTCTCAAGCTCGATCTTGGAGATATGCATCCGATGTTACAGATCTGAAACTTCAGATTTGAAATTAAGTTTAGAATATATCCGGTCAAAGAAAAAGAATCGCCGAACTTACACCTGCCATTGTGATTATGGGAGGGAATCGGCGACAATTTTGCTTATGAAATTTCAATCCGGCGAAACCATCATTGCCGTCCTGCACAGTCCGCGCGAAAAGCTGCTGGGCGTCCTCGATGAGATCAATCCGGCGGGCGTGAGCCTGCGCTCGATAGAGCTTGGGTATTTTGATGATTGGTGCCGGTCGATCTCGTCAGGCGAGCAGCATCTGACGATGACAGATCAGTTTATCCCGATGTGGCGGGTCGAACGGATCAGCCGCGATGCTGCTGACGGCGAGGTGACGTCGATGTCAGAGCAATTTGAAACGCGAACCGGGAAGAGGTTGGACGAACAATAGATTATGGCTTTTTGATAACGATACTGCCGCTATTCGTGGTGAGTCTGACGGATGCCCCGCCCGTGCCAAGCTTGCCGACGACCCTTTTTACGGGGCCCTCTAAGATATTTTCAGTCTCGATCTTTAGCGGCAGGTCGTAAGTGAAAGTTCCAAATCCATACGACGCGACTACCTGGCAAGATGTATTGACCGGCACGGACATCCGTATCGAGCCGTTCGAAGTGCTCAGGCTATAGCTGCCGCCGCTCAGTATCTCGCCGTTAAAAGTGACCGAGCCTGATATCGAGGTCACATCGACCTGCCGGTAATCAAGTTTTTGTAGATTAACGTTGCCGCTATTTGTCTTTGCCTTAAAATAGTCACCGATCTCGCTCGGGCCTGAGCCGAATACTATAACGTTGCCGTTTGTACTTTCAAGCGACATCGGACCGGTCGAAGATTCGACCATAACGTCGCCCTCATAGGTCACCGCGACCGCTCCCTCGGTGATATTACGCAGATTGATGCTGCCCCCGATGGTTTTGACACTTGCCTTGCGAACGGTATCGATGACTGTCGTGGTTTCTTGTCCTTTAATATTGATGACGGCGTTAACCGGTACGTCGATCTCGATCTCGTCGCCCCAGATACATTCGGTCGGGACGCTGTGTTTGCCCTTGGTTTTTGCGTCCAGACCCGTCAGATTTATCAGGGCGGGCATATTTGTTTTAGGGCTTTTGAGCTGGACGTTAAAGCCAAATTTGGCACCGTCCTTAACAAACACACGGATCTCGCTGCGGTTCCAACCGTTCACTTTCAAGCTACCCTGAGTAACGCAGAGCGACAGATTTACGTTCTTATCAACGGCGATCGATTTTTCCGAAGTGTCGCCCCCGGTCATTGGTGCAAGTACGGGCAGCTCGTCCTTTTTACTAACACCGTAAATGCGTGACGGGGCATCCGGCGTCGCCGGCTGTGCCTGCACGAACATCGGAATGGCGGCAAAAAGAGACACCGCTACTATCCTTAATATGATTTTTGCGAGTAGGTTGTTCATCGAAATTCGGACGCGGGAGCTATCTCAGGCTCGCCATCAACTCCCCTTTCTGCGAGACCGAATTTAACAAATCGATCTTATTCTGATACGACGAATATAGCACCTGCTTGGCAGATTCGTTCCTAGGATTTTTCTTGACCTCGCGACGCATTTTGTCGATAGCGTCATCGACGACCGCCATATCGCGTTCTTAAGCGATGCGTTCGGACGGACGTAATGTGGCCGCTTTCTCGGTC
>JBGTII010000115.1:0-18689 GCA_041745735.1 Pyrinomonadaceae bacterium
CAATGTCGTCTAGCGTGGGTGGCCGGAGATCCCATGAGAGCGAATCGACATCTTCGTCGATCTGGCGGACAAGATCCTGGGTTTCCGCGATCAAATCCTCAAATTCAGTATCGGCGTAATGTCGCATGCCGAGTAGCTCGATCCTAAATCTGAGAGCGGTGAGCTGCTGGCCAAAATGGTCGTGCAGGTCGAGTGCCATACGGCGGCGCTCGTCCTCCTGGACGGTGGTGATCACAGCGAGCAGCTTCAGACGTTCGGCCTCGAGACGCCGCCGCTCTCGATTCTCGGCTTTGAGCCCCTTGTTGGTTTCTCGCAACTCGCGGGTACGGACACGGACCGTGGTCTCTAGCTCCTCACTGTGACGGGCCAGAGTCTCTTCCATCCGTTTGCGCTCGGTTATGTCGCGAAAGGTCCAAACCCAGCCGAGCCGCGTGTCGCCGTGCTGCACGGGCGCTCCGAAGCGTTCGTAGACACGGCCGTCCTTCATCGACATTTCTTCGCGGAATTGTACGTCGGGTTGTCTATAGATATCGGTTACGCGTGCCAGGAATGCGTCTGGGTCGGTAGTCTGCTTCGCCGCCCACTCGAGCGCGGCCTCGTCAGATCTAGATTCCACCACCTCCGCGGGGAAATTCCAGATGTCAAGGAACTGCTGGTTGTGATGCAGCATCTCGCCTGTCGGCGAAACGATCAGTATGCCGTCGAGGACGCTTTCCGTGAGGCCTTCGAGCAGCCGTTTTTGCTGCTCCAACTTGTCTTCGGCCCTTTTCTTTTCGGTGATATCCTGATGAACGAGAGCGACCTCGCGCAGTTCGCCGTCCGGGCCCTTGAGCGGATAGATCACCGCTGAGACCCATCTGACGGCGTCCTGATTGCTCGAAACCTCGGGCAGCGTCTCATTTGGATCGTACCGAATTGCTGGAAGCTCAACCGCCTCACCCGCAAAAGCCCGCCGGATCCCGTCTGCGATACCTGCCGTCTCGAGCTGGGCATCCTTGAGGATATTGTATTCCGCCAGCTGATCCAGAGTCGCTCCCCAGAGTTGCTCCCATGCCCGGTTGACCCTGATCGTCCGGCCCTCCATATCAAAAAGCTGGATACTCATCGGGGCCTGCTCCATGAGGGCGCGGAATCGCTCTTCGCTTTCCAGGTACGAGATTTCAAGCGTTTTCCGTTCTGTGATGTCGATCCCACTGCCGTATATTTTGATCGGGTCGCCATCCGTAGAATAAACCGCCTGTCCGCGGCCTTCCATCCACCGGATCTCACCGCTGGCGTGATAAAAACGGAACTCGAACGAGTAAGGTCGATGCTCCGCAATAGCCCTTTGGACTACTTTGCGGGCCAATTCCCGATCCTCCTCGACGATGAGACCGTAATAATCTTGATCCTTGCCGGAAAAGCTACCTGTTTCCAGGCCGAAGATCGCTTCAAGCTCTTCGCTCCACCATATCTTGCCGGCTATGATATCTCGTTCCCAAACTCCCATCCGGCTGCTTTGCATCGCAAGGGAAAGGAGCAGTCGGTTTTGCCGCAAGTTTTCCTCCGCGACGCGGCGGTCCTCGATATCCGTGTTGGTCCCAAACCAGCGAACTATATTGCCTTTGGAATCGCGAAGCGGATTGACGCGCGTTAGGAACCATCGATACTCACCGTCGGCAGCTCGCAACGGGAACTCCATAACGAACGGCTCGCCCGTACTGATCGAACCAGTCCACCGCTCGAGCACGCTCGGGAGGATCTCAGGGTCGTGGACGGATTGCCATCCCCAACCTTCCATTTCCTCCGCCGTGGTGCCCGTGTATTCATACCACTTCTGGTTATACCAAAAGATATGACCGTCAGGTTCCGCCATCCATGCCAGCTGCGGGATAGAATCGGCCATGGTTCGCAGCCGGCGTTCGCTCTCGCGCAGCTCGTCTTCCGAACGGCGGCGGTCGGTGATGTCGCGGGCGACCCCGATAAAGTATCGCTTGTCGTCCAGTCGGGCTTCGCTGAATGATATCTCGACGGGAAAGCGATGGCCGTCCTTATGGAGGGCGGGTACTTCTACGCTCGTCCACGCCATGCTTCGCTTACCGGTTTCCAGGTAGCGGTCCATACCGAGCCGGTGGCCTTCGCGTAGCTCCGGCGGCATGATCTTCGTTACCGACTGTCCGATCAACTCCGCGGTCTCGTAACCAAAAATACGCGTCGCCGCTGAATTGACGAACTGGATGATGCTGCTCGAATCTATCTGGATGATCGCGTCCGAGGCGGTTTCGGCCAAGAGTCGGTAATTTAATTCAGCATTCACCTCGGCCGGAGGTTGAACCGCACGGGCCGCATCGTCAAAGGACGCTCCCTGAGCCTCAGCTTGCCTCAACTGTTCGATCAACTCTCTCTCACGAGCGGAAAGCGCACCTATTCCGCCGGGGTCATCAACCGGCTGCCCTTTCTGGCCATCGATCGTGTCTTTTAACAGGTCTTCCTGCTCCACATTCCTCCTTGTTCAACTCCGCAGCTTTAATACCGGGCGACCGCATTCCCATGATGCACAGTTTATACAGAGTGAATCACAAACCAGCCGGACGCCGCAGGATCTTTTCCATCTTTTGGCCCTTTGCCAGCTCGTCAATTAGTCTATCCATATACAGTATCTCCTGCATCAGTTCAACCTTGAGCCTGAATAACCACTTCCTTTTTATTTAGAATTCCGGTTGATAGCAATAAAAAGAGCACGATGATAAAGCTTACGCCAAAGGTGACAATTTCATTGAATGAGCCCACGAAGGCGGTTGCTCGCGGTATGAGCTCATAGCTCTCAAGAATTGCAGCGACCAGGAAACCCGATACGGGCATTACGCCGGTAACGAGCAGTGGCCAATTGTTTCTTCGGTCCTTGAGGAAAAAGAGGATCCCGATAATGAGGCGAATAACGAGGCCCGTTATCGCGGCATATGCGAATCGGTAAAAGGTTTCCGGGCCTTCGATCTTGAACTGAGGAACGAACGCGAGAAGCGTGAAAAACAGAGCAACGCCCACGAAGGCCAGCACCGTACTCAAGAGAAACGCTCCATGCAATGCTCTTCGTTTCCTCACAACAAAAGCAAGCAGGATCAAGACCGCCAATTCAAGCGTCCCCATTACGTTTTGCACAAACAAAGGATCGCCGCGACCAGAGATCACGCCCTTATCGGCTGAATGAACCGTCATGATCGCCGTAGTCGCCACGAGCAAAGGCCCAAAGAATAAAATTGAGAGTCCGATCCGTTTGTGACCCAAAGTTTGTTTCTTTCCGATCAGGCTGAGTTGATAAAGGAGTAGAAACAGCCAAACAAAGACTGTGATCACGTGAAAGAAATGGTACGAGTTAGGTTTCGCCTCGGGACCAAAAAAGATATTCCAAAAGCCGGTAACGCTCAAAATCATCGCACCGATTATGAGCAGGTACTCAAATCTGTATTTTCTAAGATTCGTCATTTGAATACGTTAAGTATGACTACGCTGCGGAAAGCCCTTTGCAAATGTTCAGTCAGCCACCGAATGATCTCGTCGCCCCTCCCTAGTCCGCCCCTTCTTCTCCGCCTTCGCCACATAATGCGGATAAACCCCCGCAAAACTCATCGCGAAAACTCTATCGTTTGGCATTGGATCTTCCCAATTTCTTCAGCCGCGTAGCGGCAAAATGAATTTAGCCGTGGGTTTCAACCCACGGTACGCAAAATTCATGACCTCCGTCGCATAGCGACGAGTGAATTAATCAAACAAATAACGTTCGTCGTAATCGATGCCATGCAACTTTAATAACGAAACATATTCGTCCTCAAAAGTCTGCTTCCTATGGTGTTCGCGTTGGTTCTTTATGTATTCGATCACGTCCGGCACGTTCGATTTGCTTACCGAAAACACACCGTAACCATCCTGCCAACCGAACTTTCTTAGATGCGGAAACTCTTCGTGAATCCATTTCGATGACTCGCCCTTTAACCACTGCGCGATCTGGCTCGGCGAATGTACCGGTTTTGACATCGTCAGAGCGTGAAGATGATTCTCGATACCACCAACCTGTAACGCGGTCAAACCGTGCGTACGAGCGATGCCTCCGATGTATGCCCACACACGTTCTTCAATGTCCGGTGAAATGAGATCAACACGGCCCTTTGTCGAGAAGACGATGTGATGGAACAAATTGGAATATGTGTTGGCCATCGCATATTCAATCGTCGCTACGCGACGAGGACGACATTTTCATCCTTTCCGTGGGTTTAAACCCACGGCTAAATTCATCACATCGCTACGCGATACAAAGCCTATTCCGTAGCTTTCTTCTTCCGTGTCAAACCGGACTTCTTCTCTGACTTACGGACGAAGCCCATGGCTCCGTAGAGTGGGGAGTCGTTGCCGTAGTCGGGGCTGCCGGCGACGCCTTGGCCTACTTTGGAGCGTTGTTGGTCGAGGGCTTTGTATTTGTCGTCGCGAACGTCACGTTTCATTTTGAGTTCGGCTTCGAGATCAGCAATTGCGGCGTCATCGGCCGCAGCCGCGTCAATAGCCGCCAGAAAGTCAGCTTGCTTAATGCCATTAAAAACAACAGCCGGAGCACCCTCGACCCAAGCGTCATTCATCACGTTAGATTGTTCCCTGATCCTCTTATTATCCACACTAGCCATATTGTTTCTCCTATATATTTAATTAACCAACCCACGGGTTGTATCATACAAATAACAAACTATAAGACCAAACCCACAGACCAAGTAACCCAACCTACAAATTAAACAACCAAACCCACGACCTAAGCGACCAAAATCAATAATTAAACGAGCAAACCTATAATCTTGTTACGGAGTTGATCCAGAATAACTGCGTAACAGTTCGACATTCGGCAGCTCGGTCGGCGTAATTTCACCATCGACTGACCAAACTTCAAGTCCGGCAAGTTTTTCATTTCGTACGAACACAAAAACGCCGCACAGGTCCGTTCCGCTAGTTCCCCAAAGATGATCGGAAACCTCTTGCAGGCCAGTTGTATAATCTGGAGCAACTCCGTCAAAGCTAAAGTCAATGCTTGCACAGCCACAACCACATCTCGATACAACGCGTATCCGGTCTAGTTGAGGAATATAGGCTTCCGAGCCTGGAAGTCCGTGCTCAAGACACCAGCGAACAAATTCGAGCTCTCTTTCAGACAACGGCCGGTCTTCTAAAATTATTAGATCTTTTGCTGGCTCAACCATGTCTCATTAATTTTTGTGACTCAATATCAGATTACGTCGCTTCATTCACATTCCGTTCTATTTGCACGAAGTTACCGTACTTGACCTCGCCGGCTTTGGTGACGTTGTACCAGAATTTTTGCATGTCCCAGGCGGCGGTGGGGCAGCGTTCGGCGCAGAGGCCGCAGTGGAGGCAGACGTCTTCGTCTTTGACCATGACGCGGCCGGTTTTGAGGCCGTCGGCGACGTAGATGTCTTGACTTATGTTGAGCGCCGGGACCTTTGTGCGGGAGCGGAGGTCGCTCTCGTCGCCGTCTGTGGTGAACGTGATGCAGGCTGTCGGACATATGTCGACGCACGCGTCGCATTCGATGCACTTTGGGGCTTCGAAGACGGTCTGTACATCGCAATTGAGGCAGCGTTTGGCTTCTTCGTAACCGGCTAGCGGATCAAATCCCAACTCGACTTCCTTCTTTCGGTCGCGAAGCGTCACAGACTTGTCCGCTTGCGGCACAACCAGGCGATCGTATTCGTCGATCGTGCTGTCAAACGCCCATTCGTGGATGCCCATCTTCTGCGAGATGAGATTGGTCATTGGATGAAGGCGTTCGGTGAGCAAATTCTTGCCGTTGCAGAACAAGTCGATCGACACAGCGGCTTGGTGGCCGTGGGCAACCGCCGTGATCACGTTCTCAGGCCCAAATGCCGCGTCGCCTCCGAAGAAAACCCGCGGATTCGTCGATTGGAACGTCGTCTTATCGACAACCGGCATCTCCCATTTATCAAATCCAACGCCCACTGTCCGCTCGATCCAAGGGAATGAGTTCTCTTGCCCGACCGCAATGAGCACGTCGTCGGCAGGAAAGAACACTTCGGGCTCGCCAGTCGGCACGAGGCTGCGTTTGCCGTTCTCGTCGAAGACGGCCTCGACCTTCTCAAAGGTCATGCCGACGAGCTTGCCGTCCTCGACCACGAACGACTTTGGAACGTGATTGTCGATGATCGGGATGTCTTCGTGCTGGGCGTCTTCCTTTTCCCAGGGCGACGCTTTCATTGAGGCGAAAGGTGAGCGAACGACAACCTTAACTTCTTCGCCGCCAAGCCGGCGCGCCGTGCGACAGCAGTCCATCGCGGTGTTGCCGCCGCCGAGGACGATAACTCGCTTCCCTATCTTCTCCGTGTGTTCGAATGCGACCGAGCCGAGCCAGTTGATGCCGATGTGAATATTTGCGTTGCCTTCCTGACGTCCGGGCAGATCCGGAAGATCACGCCCGCGAGGCGCGCCAGTTCCGACGAAAACTGCATCATAATCTTTCTCGAGTACGTCTTTTAGCGACTCAACGTAGTGTTCAAACTGTGTGTGAATACCGAGGCGCAAGATGTAATTGACCTCATCATTTAGCACCTGTTCCGGCAAGCGAAACGCCGGTATCTGCGAACGCATGAACCCGCCGCCGAGTTTTTGCTCATCGAAGAGATGGACTTCGTAACCCAAGGGTGCGAGGTCTCGCGCTACCGTCAAACTCGCAGGCCCTCCGCCGATCAACGCGACTTTCTTGCCATTCGGCGTGAACGGGCCTTGCGGCATGTACGGGATGACGTCATCGCGATTGTCGGCGGCGACGCGTTTGAGACGGCAGATCGCCACGGGCTCTTCGTCGATGCGACCGCGCCGACACGCAGGCTCACAAGGGCGATCGCATGTTCGACCGAGCACGCCGGGAAAGACGTTCGAGTCCCAGTTGATCATATAGGCCTCGGTGTATCTGCCCTCGGCGATCAACCTGATGTACTCAGGCACCGGCGTGTGAGCCGGGCAAGCGTACTGGCAATCGACAACTTTGTGAAAGTATTCGGGATCTTGAATGTTTGTAGGTTTCAAGTCGATATTTCCTTTTATTCTGAGTGTTTACCGCACGTTTATGATAAATGATATCGCTGTTGTTTGCTAGAAAATTTCGTAACATTTCTGTCTAGAGACGATACTTTTCGTGCAGCACGCCGATCGATGCCATCATGTAGAGTATGGGGTCCATCGAGGCACGTGCGGCATCGTCCATGTTGCCCATTCCGTCGAGCATCTTGATCACGGCCGTTCGGTCAAAGAACGGGACGCTCGCGAAGCTTTCGCTCCGCAAAATATCCTGGAGCATCACGAACATCGCGTCGTCGTTTCGCTTGGTCGTCGGAGGTGCGAGGAACGGCTGCTTGAGTCCGCGATAGACTTCGTCAGTGATGTATTCTTTCGCGGCTTCGCGGAGGATGTATTTGATCGTGCCGTCTTTCGCGAGCATCGATCCGGGGATCGAGCGGCCATATTCGAACAGCTTGTGATCGAGAAACGGCAGCCGCACCTCAACCGCATTCGCCATATCTAGACGTTCGGCGGCGAGGACGTAATTGACGAAGAGCGATTTCATCCAGAGATAGAGAATTTGCTTCGCGGGCTCTTTGCCGTAGAGAGTTTTGCGGTAGTCGAACTGACGAAAGAACTCGCGGTACGGATCACGTTTCGCAAATTCGCCGGCAAACTCCGGGTCGATGATGGAGTGGAGAAAGGTGAACTTGTCCGCAACGTAATCTGTCAGATGTGGCGGGAACGCGAGAGTTTTCCCGAGACGAGCGAGCCAAGGAGAAGTCGCGGCGATGCGTCGTTCGGTCTCTGTTTTGGGACGGATCAGACGACCGAACATCTTCATCCACTTGCCGATGCCACCGCTAGAGCCTGTAAGCAGTGCCTGGCTCGAAAAGTCGTAACCGGCAAAGAGTTCGTCCGCACCTTCGCCGCCGATGACGACCTTGTAGCCTTCGCTTCGGACGGCGCGGCTTAAGTGATAGCGTGCGGCACCGTGGGCGTTGTAATGGATCATCTCGCCTTTCCAGACGGCGTCGTAAAATACGTCGGCAAAATCGCCGCCTTTGACAGGAATCGGACGGAATTCTGCTCCCGCAAACTCCGCCATGCGTCTTGCGGGGCCGCTTTCGTCATAATCGGGGTGATCGAACGCTATTGTAAACGCCGCAAACTTCCCTGCCGAATATTTCCTCGCCATCCCAAGCACCGACGACGAATCGACACCTCCGCTCAAATAGCAACCAACAGGAACATCAGCTCGCATGCGCAGACGAATGGATTCATCGAGCCAAGATCGGACGTTTTCGATACATTCGGTCTCGGAGATGTGGGGATGAACCGAGTTTGCTTTCGGATAATCGACGTCCCAATAGCGTTTGACGGTGACATTCCCACGCTCTGCGATCAAATAGTGTCCGGGCGGAATTTGTCGTACATTCTGAAACAGAGTTCTGTCCTGGTCGAACGAAAAGAAGAGATTTTGGAAGACCGACTCGTGATCCCATGCAGCGTTCACGCCTGCGGCGAATAGCGCCTTTACTTCGGAAGCGAGCCGCAAGCCGTCCGAGTCTTCGACATAGAACAGCGGCTTAATGCCGAAGCGGTCGCGGGCGGCAAACAGAGTCTCGTTCTCCTCGTCCCAGATGACGAAGGCGAATTCCCCACGCAGATGTTCGAGGGCTCCGGGGCCGAGTTCCTTGTAGAGATGCAGAGCGATCTCGCTGTCGGAGTGTGTGCGGAATTTATGCCCGCGGGATTCGAGTTCGCGCGTTATGCGTTCGTAGTCATAAAATTCGCCGTTGTGCGCGATGTGAAGTTTGCCGTCCTCGGTGCTGATAGGATGAATGCCGGGCGTGAGGTCAATGATCGAAAGGCGTGCGTGGCCAAGTGCGACGCGGCGGTTATCGGAAAACCAAGTGCTCTGCTCGTCCGGCCCACGCGGTATAAGAGCGTCGACGGCATCGCGAAGAGAGTCTTCGCTCACCTCGCTTCGGTTGTTAATGATCGCGACGATTCCGCACATATTTAGAACACCGCCGTTCCGTCCTGACACCTAAACTTCATCAATAATACGTTATCAAACTCGCCCGGCCCGCCGTTTGGGTCGATGCGTTCGAACGATGAATGAGCTTGGACCACGCCGACGGGTTTTGCGACTCGGCAATAGCGGTTGGCGGTGCGTTCAAGGATCGACTGACGCAATTCTTTGCGGTGTTCGGGCGGAACCCTCAGCCACGTGATGTCATGGATGTAGAAATCGAGCAGCACACCGCGCAGCGACCGCACGAACATCTCGTCCGGATCGGCATCAACACCATCGATCACGACGCGATAGTGCGTCGCGTAGTTTCGGTCGTCGATCCAATTGAACAATTGGTATTGCTGAGCTATTCCCATGAGCCAAAGTGCACCGTAAAAGCTCATTTGGACGCTTCCCAAGCCATCTGCACGCCCATCGACGAGCTGCGGAATGCTGTCGGAGCGGTCCGCCGAATCTATCGACACACGCGGAGCTGTCCGCCAGTTGATCATGGTGACCGCGCTGACCATCGCGAGCGTCAGCATGGTGACCATGAATAGCGAAATTGCCCCCGCTAAGCCAAATTGCGGCTTCCCGACAGGTTCCAAATCCTTCCCGCCACGGAAATAAGTCATGATCTCTTCTCGGAACATCAAGATGGCGGTAGCGGCGCAGGCGATATTGGCGAACGGGATGTTCAGAGTAAGTGCGGACAGGATATGCAGGCCGATAAATGCCGCTAATAAAATGTATTTCAACTTCGAACCGCGTCGCAAGAAAAACATCAGTGGCACCAAGGGCTCGAGCACGAGCGTCCCGTAATTGAAAACCTTTAATAAAGGTATGTGCGATGCATTCCAAAACTCGTGAAAGTACGACACCGGCAGTTTAAAAACGACGTAAAGGGCCGTGCCGTCTAGCCACATTGGGCTTGTCCATTTCCAGAGGCCGGCGACGAGGTAGAGCAGTATTAGATTCCAAAAGAAGCATCGTAGAGCGGCTCCGGGGACGGTCACATCCTTCCATTTCTCCCACGCGGCACTGCGTAATGACAGCCATTCGCTCAGAACCATCGTCCGTCCGACCGGCAGTACGATCATCCAAAACAGCAGCAGATGCATGATCGCGTCATCGACGTACATCACGATGAAATTGCGGCGATAGGTGCTTACGGCAATGATGTAGAGAATTACAGAAAAGAGCTTGACGTGATAGCCGAATATCAGCGGAACGCAGCAGACTATCGCGACGGCAAACGCTGCGTAAAACCACTCCGAGCCCATCCACGGGCGGAATATGCCGATCTCGGTGAACCAATACATCTTTAGTATCAGCTCGTGATCGAGCAATCCGTCGGGGCCGCTAAAATCGGCGACCTCGCAAAAGGTGCGGATAAAATAGGCGAGCATCACGACGCCGACGCAGATGCGGAAAAGATCTAGCGGCAGAGCGTCGACGGGGCGCGTAAATGCCGCCCACATTCTGTGCATCGCACTATCTTTGTCTTGCATCTGTTTAGATCGCACGAGGGATTGTAGCCTAACCTCCGCAATAATCTGAAAGTGATAAATAAAGTTATGCAATTTCCGCCAAATTGGCTTATACTCACGCGAAAAGCTTTTATCACGAACGGTTTCCAGCCGCTCAAACATTAAAAACTAAAAGGAAGGCTCCATCACATGAAAATTACGGCCGCTAGAACCCTTGCCATTTTGATCTTTACCATTGCTCTCGCGACAGCAAACCTTATCGCCCAGCCCGGTGCAAAACCAACGCCGACGCCTGCCAAACCCGCAGTCAAGCACGCTCTCGACAAAGGCGATTTCAAAGTCGGTTTTTCGCCAAAGACGAAAGCTAAAACCCCAAAGAAAGCGATACCCAAAGACGAGCGTGAGGTGCTCGACGGCATTGCCGTCGCACTTAACGGCATGGTCGCCCTGCCCCACGACGTCTATCTAAATCTCGACACCTGTGGCGAACCCAATGCCTTCTACAACCCCGAAACCTCTGAGATCACGATGTGTTACGAGTACATCGAGTATTTCGAAGAGGCGTTCAAGACTATCTCAAAAGATCAGGCAAAGGTTGACGATATGGTCAGCGATGCGTTTATCCAGATCTTTTTTCACGAGCTGGGGCATTGCCTGATCGATGTATGGGAACTGCCCGCTACCGGCCGTGAAGAGGACGCCGTTGACCAGCTTGCGATGATCCTGATGCTTGATGGTTCGCCCGAGGGGCAAAAGAGCGCGGTCAACGCTTCCCTATTGTGGGACATCGCGTCGCGGGATGATGATAAAGAAAATATGATGTTCTGGGACGAGCATTCGTTCAGCAAGACCCGCTTTTACGATATGATGTGCCTCGTCTATGGCAGCAACCCCGAAAAGAATTCCTTCATGGTCGGCCCCAAAAAACTCCCCGTCGAACGTGCTGAACGCTGCACCGAGGAACACAGACGCGCCGAACGCTCATGGATGAAACTGCTACTGCCGTATATTTTGGATTGAATGAAACGTAGCGGCCCGCGATCGATGCAGAAGCCCGAACGGAGTAAGTGCGTTACATCCAACTTGATAGTAACGCCCTTACTTCGTGCGGGCTTTTGCCCAGAACAGCCGCCAAACAAAGAAAAGGGCCGTGAATATAACGCTCTCGGCCCATTTTGGTGATCATATCTAATGCAGGTACAAACCGTACGGCAGGCTACCGGCCTCAGTTACAGTCGTTACTGTAGCGTGATCAAGCGTCGTGCCGGTCACGCGATAACATTTATTCAGATCGGACGGCTGCATGACTTTGTTAAGGATCTCCTTCTGGGGCTGCCAGACCAGGTCGGTATCGTTTAGCATCCGCAGACGGATGTTCGTCGCGACGGCGGGGATATAGACCACGTCTTTCCACCCCGCAGTCTTGCGGCCGCCATTCCAGCTTCGATTTGGCTTATCCGGCTCATCCCAGGTAACGTCAAAATGCGCAATAAACGCACCTTGATGAAAAAACTGGATCCAATTGTCCGGCTTTCGTACCGGCTCAGGTTTCGGGGCGATCTCAGGTTCTTCGGCGACCCCGTTCCACTTATGCCAGATCTTTAAGGATAGCTTTTCGTCTGTGATAACGGCTCTGACATCCGCGATCAGCAGTCGGATAACGCCAAATCTGTTTTTCTCAGCCAAGTCTTCGCGAGCATCCCATCTGTCGCTGATCGCTGTTACCTGTTCTTCGTCGGCAACAAATTCTGTAAGCCCTTCCTTGAGTTCCGCGAGCAGCGACGACAGGCCGTCTTCGTCCAGTACCGGATCGGGTTTGGTCTGTGTCATCACTCCCGCGGCAAAGACGAGGCTGGCAAGTATAACTGCTGTGGCTAATTTTATACGGCTAGATCCATGTGTTGATAATCATTTTCTATTTCCTCCCAGGCTTGTACCGCTGGTCGGCGGCCTTTCTTCGTTCTATGATCCCGATTATTTTTTAGGGGCGTATTTCTTTTTTAAGTTCGCAAGATATTTTACTTCGGTCATGTTCAGAACCGAAGAGGTCCGCGAGCAATTACCGACGCCTAGTTCGGCGGCCGTTCCGTGGGCGTACACGAGATACTCTTTGCCGTCCTCAAATTGGTAACCGCACATTGCGCTGCTCGTTGCCGTCCTTACCGTGATCTCGGTTCCGCCGATTCCCTTCCACGAGTCTTGCACTGCAAATTTAACGATCCAGTAGTTCTCGTCGGCGGATTTCTCGACGGAGACGACTTTGCCGGAAAAGACGGCAACGGCACCTTTGTAGGCATTTGTCACCTGCGTCTTGAGTTTGCCTGTCGGCGCCAGGCAGCTGCATGCCAGGGAAGTCTCGGCGGCGGCCAATGTGAACACGATGAGTGCGAGCGTGATGTAGATATATTTTTTCATATGTTTATTCAAATATCCTCGATGGATCGGTTGTTGGCAACGGGAGTTTGAGATCGTTGATCCGCTTAGTTGTTGCGGCGTTTGCGTTGAGTCCCCATTTCTTGAAGAACGGGACGAGGTTGTTTTGCGTAACGACGCACATTGCGTAGATAAACTTGTTTGCCTGATCGGCGTCGGTCTCGCCTTCGCTCTCGACATACGGTGCCCGACGAAAATACTGGTGGAGACGTTTGAAGGCCTCCCAGCCGTATGCCGTTTTTAGCTGGTGAAACATCACGAGCTTTGAAAAGAGTTCGTTGTAATCGGCTTCGTTGCTGGCGAGGTAGTTTTTGTTTTGGTTTGCGATGTATTTGCGTGCCTTTTCAAAAGTCGTTAGCGTTTCGCCGCCTTCTTTTGTGCCAAGGCGTGTCGGCAATCCATATTTCTCCTGTACGTAGAGCGAAAACAGATTGACCGAGATCTCGCCGATCGCGTCAAATGTCCACGACCGCTGCTGATGCGTGTGCCCTGTCTCGTGCCAGATGCCCCATTCGGTTTTGAGCTTTTCGGTCAGGTCGGTGTAATTGTCGCGTTTCATCCCGATAAAGTAATTTGAGGCGTACATGTAATATGATTCGCTCTCTTTTGGCGTCGAGTAGAGATCGATCAGGTAATTGATACGGTTTCGCGTCACTCTGTTCTGGAGCGTTGTGTTGTCAAAGCCGGCGAGTTCGTCTTCCCATATGATAACGGAGTGGATCGATTGAAAACTCGCAGCGAGGTCGCGGATCGGCTTTTTGATGTAGTCCTTATATGTGATGGTCAGCAGAGCTTTGTCCGAGATCAACTGGACAAAATTTGCGTCTTTCATGATCTTTAGATCGTTTTCCCAATTGAGAATATTAGATCTGCCGAGATGATACAGCGGAAACGCCTTGCCGCCCGTGACTTTAATTTTCACGCTCGAAGGCATGGTGTCGTAGCCGTCCGCTTTGACAAAGATAAACGACAATATGCCGTCCTGAGTCGCGGTGACTGTGTTCGCACCGTTTTGCAAAGCGTTTTCCTGAGTCTTGTTGCGGTTGCCCCACATCGGCTTAAAACCGATCATCGAAGACAGTTTGTACTTGCCATCAAGCCCGCTGACAGCAAACCCGATCCGCTCGCCGCGTCGCACATACAATCCCGAAGGCTGATAGTCGCACAACAACGCGCGGTGCGTCCGGTCGGCCTCAATTCCCGCTTCGGTCTGCGACACGAGGACATATTCTTTTGTGTAGTTGTTATAAGTCTGTGCGTTTATCGCAATACAAAATACAAATAGCGATACCAATATGACGACAATCTTTTTCATATGTCCCGTTACGGCTTCTTGAGTTTGGCGGCTCGTTTGTCGTCGGCGGCGGCGAGCGTGAGCTTTTTCATTGCGCGGTATTGGTTGGCACGGGCAGTATAATGGCCGGGGTTGTTTGGCGCGAGCTGGATAGCTTTGGTAAGGTCGGCTATCGCTCCGGTTGCGTCATTCATCAACCCGCGAGCGGCTCCCCGCACTTCATAAGCCTCGTCGTAATTAGGTTTGAGCTCGATGGCTTTGGTACAATCCGCGACCGCCCCGTTGGGGTCGTCGGTTGCGAGCTTGGCGATCCCCCGGTTGTAATAGGCAACTGGGATCTCTTGATGCTTTGGGTCGACCTCGATGGCCTTAGTAAAATCGATGATGGCATTGATGAAATCGTTAGTTCCAAACCGTAGTTGCCCGCGGGTAATGTATGTTTTGGCATTAGCCGGGTCTAGCTCTATTACCTTAGAGTAATCGGCGATGACGCCCGCAACATCGTCCTTGTTTATGCGCGCCCCGGCCCGGACCAGATAGTAGTCAACGATCTTTGGATCGATCTCGATAGCTTTGGTCAGATCAAGGTTAGTTCCGTCGTAGTCTTTCTTTCCGTAACGGGCTTTGCCGCGATTGAAGTAAGCCGAAGCGATGTCCTGCGGTTCGAGTTGGGCTCTGTTGTCGAGAGCTTTGGAAGCATCGGCGATAGCTCCGTCAAAATCGCCCTTATCAAGACGCATCGCTGCCCTGAAAAAGTAGACGCCCGCATTATTCGGAAAAGTCTCTAAAACCTTATCGAGATCAGCCATCGCCGTTCCGGCCGCAGCAGCTGGAACTCCGGGGAGAGCAACGATAACGCCCCGCATAAAATATAAATAAGAATCATCCGGATCAGCTTTAATGGCGGCACCCAAGGCATCATAAGCCCCGGCGGCGTCCTTGGCATTCATTTTTGCTGCCACTGCGGAAAGAGTTGAAGGCAGGGCCGTTGGGTCAAGATCGAATGCCTTTCGGTAATTATTACCGGCCGTCTTAAAATCGCCCTTTTGGCTTGCCGCCTTCCCTGTTTCGTACAATTCCTTTGCGGTCGTCTGGGCGGCGGCGGTCGCGGTACACAGAAAAATAGTAATAAATAAGATAGTGATTTTTTGCATTTTTGCTCCTAAAAGGCGAAATGTAATCCCAACGGTTTCGCTGATAATAAGACTCTTTCCTTCGATACGCAAGAGAACGGCACCCGACCGGCATCCGGTTGCGTATCTGATGACAAAGCCTGAGCAGATACTGTCTGCAACATTGGGGTACCTTCCCTTTTATTCGCGATAGTTTTATTATTATTCGAGCAGGAAACCTTGTTAAAGAACCCACCTGCTTACGCAGGCGGTACTGACACTTTTACACCAGATGCAGATAAAACTTTTAGCTTCGCTTGAGGCGGCACTCGGGATACCCGAATGGGCCGGGTTTATTTTTGTGTTCGTGCTGGGCGCGTGTATCGGCAGCTTTTTGAACGTCGTCATCTATCGCGTGCCGAATGAAACGTCGCTGCTGACTTCGTCAAAGTGCCCTAATTGCGGTACGGCGATCAAGTTTTATCACAATATCCCGATCATTGGCTGGCTGATGCTCGGCGGTAAATGTGCAAACTGCAAAGAACCGATCGCGTGGCGTTATCCGGCGGTCGAACTCCTCACGGCGCTCGTTTTTTGCCTGGTGTATTGGCAGATCGGGCTGACGCCGTACTTGCCGGTGGCACTCGCGTTCGTCGCGGCTATGCTCGCGCTTGTTTTTATCGACGCTGAGCATATGATCTTGCCAAATGTTATTACGTACCCGATGTTTGTCATCGCTCTGATCGTGCGGGTCGCTCTGCCGCTGCTGCCGGCGAACTTTATTTTCTCCGATATGAAGTCCGCGCCCATTATTTATCTGCACAACGCCGGTTATCCCGACTGGACGGTGAGCCTCGGCGGTGCGTTATTTGGTGCGTTGCTCGGCGGCGGCTCTTTGTGGGCGGTCGGTGCGATCTGGAAAGCGCTTCGCGGCGTGGATGCGATGGGGCTTGGGGATGTGAAACTATTGTTTGGGATCGGAGCGTTGCTCGGCTGGCAACTGACGATACTGACGATATTTATCGGTGCGTTCACCGGAGCGATCGCCGGCGTCGCCCTCATCTCGCGGCAAAAGGACAAGGACCTGCAAACGCAGATACCGTTCGGCATCTTTCTCGGCATCGGCTCGATCGTTGCAATTCTCTTCGGCGACCAGATGATCGCGTGGTATTTGGCGAAGTTTATGTAAGTAACTACGTGTCCGCTTTTACCGTCGCGATGGTCAGGCATTTGTCCGAGCAATAAAAGATCGCACCGACCTTTCTCGCCTTATTTTGCGGAACCCACACACCGCATTTGGAACAATTTACAAGCGGAATGCTCGTCTTTTCGTCCGAACTGATCGCCCGCGACTGTCCAACGGCGTCTTTAGCGTCTTTTAAAGCACGAGCAAGGCCAAGGATCCCAGCGATTTGCTTACGATACCGAAGCGCCGTCAGCCCAAGCAGAACGAGTATTACTACGAGAATAACGAGGATCTCTCTCATCTATTTAGAACCACTTTTGGCGACGGCGATCTCAGATCGGAGTTCGGTTATTGCGGGGTTCGTCGGGTTGATCTCGATGATCTTTGCGAGAGCCTTTTCCGCCTCGTCAACCTTTCCCTGCTTCGCGTAAGCCTGCACGATGAACTGCATCGCCCGATCGTGTTTCGGATTCGCCGCAATTACCTTTTGCAGCTCGGCTACCGTCTTATCGTAATCAGGCGGTTCCTGAACAAAATACGAAATGCCAACATCCGTGCTCACATCGGCGTCACCGGGTTTGATAGCAAGAGCTTTTCCATAAACGGTACGTGCCGTCGTAAAACTCGCGAGATCTTTTCTGAAAAACCCAATGTCAAAATGAGCATTGCCGAGAGCAACAAGGACGTCAAAATCCTTTGAATCCAACGTGCTCGCCCGCGTCAGGATGCGAATGGATTCCGTCAGTAACGAGACGCTTTGTTTCATCGCAGCGTAACGATAAAGCGAAATACCAAGACTCTTTTGAAAGGCAAAGTTGTCGGGATTACGATCAGCTTCGGCGATCTTTGTTCGCAATTCTTCTTCCGTCAAAGTGTCATTCGGCGGAGCACTCGAATTTGCGGGCATTTGTTGGTTAGCCTGAGATTTGACGGCGTACATTTCGGAGCCGTTCAGTTTGTTAGCGAAAACAAAACCGCCAACAAAACCAGCAACCACGCCAAGAATGATAAACAATACGCTGTTCTTATTCATTAGATCGATGTTAGCAAAACTAGCCCCGGGAATAAAAAAGCGTTGCGAGATAGAGATCACGCAACGCCCGATGTGTTCATTAATAACCTGTTACTTCTTTTTGCCGTCAGGAGCTATATACGGCAGATCCTCGGCACGACGGCGGGTCGGCGGATCGGTCGCACGGCGACGCGGGACGATGGCATCACCGCGACGGTCAACGCTGCCCGCTGGCAAACCCTTGCCGTGGACGGCCTCGACGAGGATGCGTGTGATCTCCTGTGAAAGCGTACGATGTTCGCCCGCAGCCCGGCGGCGGAGTGATTCTTTTAACTCGTTAGGAACATACGCACCGATAAATACACCTTTACGGTTTGCCATATAATAAGAAGTCTCCTGTTTTTAGTCGAAAAATGAGATACCAAGCAAAGTGAAGCTCGTCTATAAGCCGAATCTTGTCTTTCGCCGAAGCGAGAGGCGATCATTCATCTAGGCCATGCGTTACCGCATGGCTCGAGCGGCCTACCCGGAAACGCCGCCTTTCGGCACCCAAGCGAGCAGCTCGGTCTCGTTTCCCTATTTGGCCTTGCACCGCGAGGAGTTTACCTGGCCGCGACTGTTACCAGCCACGCCGGTGAGCTCTTACCTCACCGTTTCACCCTTTACCCTTTCGGGCCGGTATATTCTCTGTTGCACTTGTCGTCACCTTTTTGCAAAGGTGCCCGGTCGTTATCCGGCTCGCTGCCCTATGGTGTTCGGACTTTCCTCTTTTGCCAAAGCAAAAGCGATCACCCGACGCGCTTCACAAGCAAGGTTTGGAAATTATAACAAAAAGTGTTGAACAATCAAAAGTAATGTTACAACGCCATTAATTTACGATCTCGATCATGTCGCCCGGGGATAATGCCGGATCGGTCGCTTTGCCCGCTTTGATTGCTTTCAGATCATAATCCGTTACATTAAGTGTTCCCTTCTCTGCATCATCCTTAATTTTCAGAGAGAATGAAGCTAAGTTACGAAGCTTCGCTGAATCATTGTTTACTGCCTCGGAAGCGAACCATTCATTGAGAGTTAGGTAAGACATTAAAAGGA
>JBGTII010000116.1:0-16090 GCA_041745735.1 Pyrinomonadaceae bacterium
GCTTCCAACCTGCTGCCCGCAGTCGGGAAACGTCGGCCTTTTCAAGTTCCGCAACCAACTTACCGTTTGCGTCACGCACCACTGAAACAGTAGGCACGTCAGGCTTGCTGAAATTATCGACAAAATAAGTTCCGTTCGGAGCGAATGTTATCTGGTGGTTGCCATCCTCCGGCGACAACAGTTTCAAATTCTTGCCGTCCATATCGACACGATAAAGATGTGCGAAATATGGATCGCGGCCTTGTTCGCGGCCATTTGCTTCGAAATAGATAACACGGGCCTTTTCGTCAAACCGGACAATTCGCGTTACGACCCAATCGCCAGAGGTGATCTGGCTTTTAACTTTGCCTGTCGAGAGATCGTAGATGTAAAGGTGACCCCAATCTGATCGTTCCGAATACCAGATCGCTTCGTTTGTGGCGGGTAAATATTTCCAATTTGCGGCTCCTTGGCCTGATTCGTACTGGGTCGCGACCTTTTCTTCGAACACATCGCGGACATCGCCGGTTTCGACGTTGGCAATGCGAAACTTTGCTGACTTGTGATCGCGGGAACTCGAGACAAACGCCAAAGTCTTGCCGTCTTCGGCCCATTCGTTATCGCCAAACTCGCCTTCGCAAGCGATATCGTCGCACAAGGTGCCCCGTCGATCATCCGGCTGCATCTTGAATCGGACCGTTTTGCCGCTGTTTACGTCGATGATCACGCGGTGGATCTTGATGATGTCTTTGTCCTGCGGCAGAGGATATTTCCACGCCTCAAGTTTAGGCGCACCAACGTTGGTCGTCGCGAGATACATATCGCTGACATGCCGCTGATCTTGCTGAAACGTAGCCACCTTTGACGAGTCTGGCGACCACATCACGATCGCGCGATCAGAGTGTTTCCAGCCCGCATTATCCGTTGCGTAGCCAAAATCTTTGATGCCGTCCGTAGTCAATTGCGCCTCTTTCTTGGTCGCTTCGTCGCGAACCCAAAGATTCCAGTCCCGGATTAACACCCGTTTTTTGCCGTCCGGCGAAGCAACCGAATTTCGCATGAAAAGCGCATCGGCGGCACTTGCAGCAGTTGCCGGAGCAGCCACGGTGACACCTATTTCCTGTATGGTCTTGCCTATTTTGCGGGTGCCGTCAGCCGGGTTTATCACGACATATTCCGAGCCGGACGGCGTTAACACGCGGTACCAAAAACGTCCGTCAGGAAGCCACGTCGCACGGACTCCATTGCGGTCAATCAGCGGAGAGGTGTTGTAGCTGAGCATTTTTTCGGCACGGGCGTAATCAGCCGCGGTGATCGCAGGCTGTTGGGCAAAGGCTGAGATAGAGAAAGTAAAAAGGAGAAACGCAAAGATCGAGATTTTTTTCATCATGTTTTCTACAGGTAAAGTTGGATTCAAGTTTCGGTGTAAACGATGTAGATATTCTATCCCACTAGCGCTGCTCAATGCATCAGGCGGCGATTTGTTTGATACTATTTACAGATAAATTCTATTTATTGGGAGGAGAAATCATAATGCCAAAATACGTTATCGAACGCGACATTCCCGGGGTCGGTGATTCGCCTGCCGCGGCTTTGCAGGCAGTTTCACAGACATCATGCAGTGTTTTGAAAGAACTTGGGCCGCAGATCCAATGGGTCCAGAGCTACGTCACCGGCGATAAGATCTACTGCGTCTATATCGCCCCTGACGAAAATATTATCCGCGAACACGCGACCCGCGGCGGCTTTCCGACGGACCGAATCTCCGAGGTCAAAACCATTATCGACCCGACAACCGCTGAAGTATAGTGGCAGAAACCAAGAAAAACCTTGGCAAACTAGTCGCCGTCCACGGTCTGTCGCCGGCTCATATCCAGCGTGCGGTATTTATCACCGTGTTGTCGTTCGTCTTCTTTTTAGGAACGATGGTCTTATATTACGTGCGCCAGGAACTGCTCTATTTTTTGCTTGCTTCGGCGTTTTTAGTCGTCTACATCATCACGCTTTTTTCTTGGATAGCGCAGCGTAAGACTGTACTTGAAATATTTGAGAAGGGTGTCTCCTATCGTAAATATTCCGCAAACTGGGATGAGATCAGTGAGGTCCGCTCCGACGGCACTATCGTCTTAAAAGACAAAAAACAGATCGCCATTTCGGCCGCCATCCACGAACTCGAGCGGGCAATTTCGTTTATAAAAAGTAGGGTCGCTTAATGCAAACCTACGTCAGTTTTCTTAGACCGCATTTTCTTGTATCCTATTTAATTGAGAGTTGTGCAGGGTACGGAGATCTTATGAGCGTTGAAGTCGTAATGCCCCAGATGGGCGAATCGATAACCGAGGGCACCGTTTCTAAATGGCTGAAACAGGTCGGCGAGCGTATTGAAAAAGACGAGGCTATCCTCGAAATATCAACCGACAAGGTCGATGCCGAGGTGCCGAGCCCCGGTGCAGGTATTTTGCTTGAGATCCGCACGCAAGAAGGCGAGACCGTCGAGGTCGGCACCGTTGTTGCCGTCGTCGGTGAAGAGGGAGAAGCCGGAGCCGCAAGTCCAGGGTCCCCCGCCCCAACTCAGCCAGATACAACCGTCGCTCCAGAACCCGAACCTGAGGCAATCGCCCCAGAACCCGTTGAAGAAGCCCAACCGTCGATCACTTCTGACTCTGCAAACTCTGCAGACTCAACCAACTCTGCAACTGCTACAGAGATCGTGATGCCCCAAATGGGTGAATCGATCACCGAGGGAACTGTCTCAAAATGGCTAAAAGCGGTTGGAGACAAGATCGACAAGGACGAAGCCCTTCTCGAAATATCGACCGACAAAGTAGATGCCGAGGTCCCGTCGCCCGCCGCCGGTACGCTGCTTTCGATCAATGTTCAAGAAGGCGAGACGGTTGAGGTCGGCGCCGTTTTGGCCTTGGTAGGAGCCGAGGGCGGTGCTGTTGCACCTTCACCAAAATCAGAAACTCCGGCGCCCATCGCGGAATCCGCACCATCCGAACCCGTTGCTCCTCCTGTTCAGGCGAAAGCGGTCGCAGCTTCAAATGGCGGCTCAAACGGCAACGCGACATTAGACGAGCTTCGCCGGACAAAGAGTAGCCCCCTTGTGCGCAACATCGCAAAAGAACACGGCATCGACATCACCCGCATTCCGGGCAGCGGCATCAGCGGCCGCGTGACCAAAGACGACATTATGTCGTTCCTCGAAACGGGCGCGGCCTTGCGTCCGCAAGACTTGCTTGTGAAAGGTGCTCCGGCATTGCCGGTGTCCTCAACGCCCGCAAAAGCATCTACATTCACCCCGCCTTCGACTGCAGCAACGATGGATGACCGCGTCGAAAAAATGTCGGTGATGCGTAAAAAGATCGCCGAGCACATGACGTTCTCAAAACAGACCTCCGCCCATGTTACGAGCGTCTATGAGATCGACATGACCAACGTCGCAAAGTTTCGCACCGCGAATCAGGCGGATTTTCAGGCAAAATTTGGCACTAAGCTGACGTTTATGCCGTTCATCTTTCAAGCTGTAACGGCGGCGATCCGCGAGCATCGGATCGTCAATTCGCAGATCGACGGCGAAAACATCGTCTATAAAGGCGATATAAATCTCGGCATGGCGGTCGCTCTCGACTGGGGCCTATTAGTTCCCGTTATTAAGAACGCACAGACTTTATCGCTGTCCGAATTCGCCATCAAAGCAAATGACCTTGCCGACCGTGCACGCACCAAAAAACTCACCCCCGACGAGGTTCAAGGCGGCACATTTACGATCACAAACCCGGGCGTTTTTGGCGGCCTATTTGGCACGCCGATCATCAATCAGCCGCAGGTCGCGATTCTATGCGTTGGCACGATCGAAAAAAGAGCCAAAGTGATGACATCAGCCGAGGGCGACGATTACATCGCGATCCGTCAGATGGCATATTTTGCCCTGACCTACGATCACCGGATCGTTGACGGTGCAGACGCCGAGAAGTTTTTGGCGTATTTGAAAGAATATTTAGAAAAGGCTCCTTTTACTTACTAATCTTAGAGCGAGTCTGGGATCCCTCCGCATCCAAGGCTATTCCTTTTAACACTGTTTTACTGTATGCTTGAGTTATTGTCAGCGGCCGAGGCGCAGAAATTCAAATGTCTCACAGCAGACGTTCGCGTTTAACATTCCACGATACAATTGCGATGTCTGATTAGTTGACAACCTTGTAATCAGATCTTACGTCTATTCTAACGGTGTTGTATTACCAGCAATTTTTCGAGGAGCAAAATCATTATGTTTAAAAAAATATCGATCATCGCGCTAGCTGTTGTTTTTAGTGCAGTCAGCTTACTTGCACAGAGCGGACAGCTCAGAAACGCTGTTCCCGGGCAAAAATACAAGATCAAGGGCGTTGTGGTTTCAAGAGACGACAATGGCACCTTTGTGATCCGCGACTCGACTGGCATGGATACAAAAATCGTGGTCCAGCCAAACGCTAACATCAAATCCAACGGATTTTTTGGCGGTGATAAATACGCCATGAGCGCGATCGTTCGCGGACTCAATATGGAAGTCGAGGGCGTGGGCGACTCATCGGGAAGCGTTTCGGTATCAAAGGTTCGCTTTGACAAGACGAGCCTCCAGACCGCACAGGCGATCGATTCTCGAATGGCTCCGGCCGAAGACAGATTGACCGCCGCGGAGCAAAATGCATTGCGTGTATCGGGTCAGATCGATGAGCTGATGGCTATCTCAAACGCCGCCAAGGGCGGTGCGAAGGCTGCTCAGGACACCGCGGATGCCGCCGTCGCAGGCGTTAACGCGACGAACAAACGCATCTCGGATCTGGACGATTATGTCGTTCAGACAACCGCGACCGTTAATTTTAAGGTCAATAGTTCGGTTATATCGACCGAAGGCAAGGCCGCTTTGGATCAGGTTGCAGCGACCGCTACGACGCTCAAGGGTTATGTGATAGAGGTAACCGGTTTTGCGTCGGCCGAGGGCGGAACCGCTAAAAACAAGGCTCTCAGCGACCGCCGTGCACAGGCCGTTAAGGATTACCTTATCCAAACACATAACATATCGCTCCGCCGTATGAGCACTTCGTATGGTTATGGCGAGCTGCAGGCTATTGCTGACAACACGACCCGCGAAGGCCGTGAACAGAATCGCCGTGTCGAGGTCAAGCTGCTTGTTAGCCGCGGCATCAATCAGAATGTCGAGGTCAAACAAACTAACGACGACAAATAAATACGCTAACAGAGGGCATCGCCGGGCCGTGTGTACAATATTCACCGGCTCCGATGCCCTCACACTTTATCGAGAGGTAGCGGGAAATGATGTTTAGCAAGATCCAAAAATATCCGTTCGCGATAATTGCATTGATCCTGACCTCTGGTTTGTCCGCCCTCGCCCAAACCGCAACTCCGACCCCCAAACCAAAGATCGACGACGACATAATCAAGGTCGAGTCACGGCTTGTCGTCGTGCCCGTCTCGATCACCGATGCCAACGGACAAGCCATCACCGGCCTTACTGCACAGGACTTTCGGCTGTCAGAAGAGGGCAGCGTTCAAACGATAGAAAATGTCGGAACGGCTGACGTCGTCCCGCTCGAGATCGTTCTGCTTTTTGACGTGTCGGCGAGTACCGACAAGATGTTTAAGTTTGAACAGGAGACGGCCGCAAAATTTTTGCAGGACGTTATGCGGCCCGTTGACCGCGCCGCCGTTTTTGCGATCGGGTCTAAGTCGGTCTTGCTGGCATCGCGAGATGTAGCCGAAAAAGCCGCTGCTGCTGTCCGCGCAATTGTCCCCACAAAAGACTCGACCGCTTTTTTTGATACTGTGTCTGCGGCGTCCGACTATCTTCGAAAAAACGCTCCAAGCGGCACACGGCGTGTCGTGGTCGTGATCTCTGACGGCGAAGACACTAATAGCACGCACATCGCAAAGGCCATTCAGGACGGCTATCGAAAGATCGGCGAACGAATTAACACCATCGATAACAAGGCTCTCTATCAGCTTACCGTCGCAAATCGTGACGCAGCGAGTGTAAAAGAGCGCCTGCGTGTGTCGCGTGCTCTGCAAGACGCCGACACTGTTTTCTACTCGATAAATCCAGCGGGCAGCTCGTTTCAGCTAAATAAGATGAGCGTGTTCGGGCAGGAGAATATGCAGAAGTTTGCTGACGAGACCGGCGGCACTGCTTTTCTACCAAAATTTCAGCCGATCGACACCAAAGACGGGTATCAGAATACGATCAGCACGCGAAAAAATACCGAGATGCTCGACCGTATCTTTCGCCAGCTTGCCAACGAACTGCGTTCACAATACCTGATCCAGTATTACTCCGAATCTGATTTTCCGCTCAATAAATTTGTCAAACTCGATGTCGGCCTGAGCAAAAGGCCCGAACTTCGCGTCCGGGCCCGTCAGGGTTATTACGTTAAAAACTAATTTAGCTTAGCTCTCTTTGCTGCCCGTGTTTGGGATCACCCGCATTTTACCAACCTCAAATTTCGTCGGAGTTTTCGGAACGTCGATCGCAACGTTTCCCTGTATTGCCGACGGTTTACCCTGAACCGTGTTCGAATTTGTATTCGTAGTGGGTGCCGGCATTGCTCCCATTAAAAACATTGGTGTCGGTGTCGCAAACGGAATAAGTTCCCCTACCGTCAATCCGCGATGTTTGTTCGAGAAAAGCGAGACAAATAAAACGCCGGTAAAGAGTGCCATTATTAATGAGGCCGCCGCCGCCGCCGCGTAAACGCGTGTTCGCTGCTTTACCTTTGCCCAGCCGACCGGGCAATCCTGCGTGATCACGCTGCCGTCCGCACGGCGGTAAAAACGCACACACAAACGCCCCTCGGCATTCATCACGAGTGACTCCGCTTCATCCTTCGTCATTCCTGAAAGGTTGTATACATTGAGCTTACAGTCACCGCAAAAGCGTTTGCGGTCGTCACCATACATCTCGTTCCAATCCGCTGGACAAGGGCTCGCGATCTGAATATTGTTCAAAGGGCTATCAAATTTAGGCATATAAAAACTCCGTTCAATAAAATGCAGCAAATGCTGATGTTTTAAGAACGGAGCTTAGATGTGAACTTGCAGCTTTATTGATCGCTTTTTTGACGCCGATATTTATGCGTGATCGGCCTGCGGCGGCCAACGCCGATGGCGTTTTTTGAGATTATGAGCGTCGGCGGTAATTGCTGGCGTTTGAACTCATTCGCCGGATGCTCGACCTTATTAAGTATCCAATAGACACGCTCGGCGTCGTGGCCGGCGGCGATGATCTCGGCAGGCGAAGCCTTTTGCTCAAAATACATCTGCAGGATCGGGTCCATCAATTCGTACGGCGGCAGGCTGTCCTGATCGAACTGGTTCGGCGCAAGCTCGGCGGACGGGGCTTTGTCGATGATCTTATTCGGAATGATCTCGCGTCCGGCTTTCTCATTCATATGACGGGCGATCTGCCAGACCTCGGTCTTTAGCACGTCCCCGAGCACGGCAAGCCCGCCATTGGTATCACCGTAAAGCGTGCAATACCCTACAGCTAGTTCCGATTTGTTGCCGGTCGAGAGCAGCAGGCGTCCTTCGGCGTTTGAGATCGCCATTAGAATAACGCCGCGAATGCGAGACTGCATATTCTCCGCCGCAAGCGATTCGCCACCTTTGGTTGGTCTGTGCAATTCCATCTGCTTGAGCAGAACTTCGAACGTGTCGGAGATCGGTTCGATTCGGCTCTGACAGCCTAGATTCCTGACCAATTCTTCGCTGTCCTTAATGCTGCCCTCCGACGAGAACGGCGACGGCATCATAACGCACAACAGATTTTCCGGCCCCATCGCCTCGCAGGCTAACGCCGCGACCAGCGTCGAATCGATACCGCCCGACAATCCCAAAACGGCCTGTTTGAAACCATTCTTGGCCGCATAATCACGAATCCCAAGCACCAAAGCCCGATGTATCGAGTCGATCTCGCCGCCCGTGATGCCTCGTGCGTCGGGCCTTCGCACATCAAGCTCGACCGTCTCGACGAACTCCTCAAATGCCGACGCCTGCAGGATAATATCGCCCTCTTCGTCGGCGATCAGGCTCGCGCCGTCAAATATTATCCCGTCATTGCCGCCGACGAGATTGACGAAAACTATAGGTTTTTTCTGCAGCTTGGCTCGATGCGCGACCATATCGCAGCGAAGCCGGATCTTGCCCTTGTTATACGGCGAGGCGTTAACTGAAACGATGATGTCGGCTCCCATCGCTATCACGTCGTCCGTCGGATCGCTTTCATAGAGCCTCTCTTTCCAAAACGTCTTGTCGTTCCAAAAATCTTCGCATACAACAACGCCCAGCTTTACGCCATTGATATCGAAAATGCGGCGGTGATCGGAGGGCTCAAAGTAACGTGGGTCGTCAAAAACATCATACTCGGGCAGGAGAGACTTGTCGGCAAAGCCGATCAGTTCGCCGTCGTGGATCACCGCCGCCGAGTTGTATAACCGCCGTCCATTGGTATCGTCATTGCGGCGGATCGTGCCGACAACTGCGGTGATTCCTTGTGTCGCAGATATGATCTCGCGCAGCGGATCGGCCGAGTGCTCAATAATATCGCGGTCCTGAAACCAATCCTGCGACGTGTAACCGTGCGTTACAACCTCCGGGAAAACGACCAGATCCGACCCGTCACTGCGTGCTTTTTCGATGGCCTGGATTATCTTTTGAGTATTGCCAGCGAGGTCGCCGTTGGTGGTATTGATCTGTGCGATCGTGACTCTCATCTAACTGTATGTTACCCGATTCACGCTGTGTGCTCCTCGTCTGGATGGGCTTTTTTGACCATCGTCAGGCGATTGCCACGATCATTGTACTGGACCTCGTCCATGATGTTGTAAATAAACAGCACGCCGCGGCCTGAAGTTTTGAAGAGATTCTCGGGGTCGAGCGGGTCAGGGATATTGTTTACATCAAAGCCTTCACCTTCATCTTCGATCGTAAATTTTGCTTCAACTTTTGAGATCTCAGCGGTGATACGCACGAGTTTTTGAGCGTCAAATTTATTGCCGTGCTTGACCGCATTTACAAAGGCCTCGTCGAGAGCTACAAAAAGGTTGGACTGTTCGGGATTGATGACACCGAGCTTTTCGACACGCTTTAGGAGATATTCCAGCACGATATGCATCAGCGATATCGCCGATGGTAGTTCAAACTCAATATTTTCATGCAATTCCGCAACCGCAGCCTGCGTATCGACAAACTTTATCTTGTAATCAAGTATCGTCGCGACCAGGTTCTTAAGCTCCTCTTCGTCAAACTCTTCGCGTCGAAAATTTGCCGCACATAGTTTGAACGCCTTGACGTGCTCGCCCGCCTCGATCGCGGGCATATCCGGCAGACAGATGCCGTCGCCCTTGATCGTCGCCGCTGTTCCCGGATGGACGTCGAGATCGGTGATGACAAGATCAAAATCTTCAAGGTGTTCGATGGCAAGGGCATCGACACGACGCTCAAGCACGCGCACCTCATGGCCGGTGTGAGTAAACACTTCGTCGAGTGAGCTGGCGAGATCGTCGTGATCGTCGATGATGAGAATTCGTCGCTTCATAAGCGCTTTTTGCGGTTGTATTAGGTTACGATAGGTTTATTGCCGTTGTTGCAAATAATACCCCAAACAGTGAGTACATTCTAACCGTGCCGCAATCAACTGACCAAGTTTATCGTCCTGCCTCACTGTCAGAATACACGTTCAAACAGCGCTTGCTCATCCGCGGAGCCGATCTGATCTTTTATTTGGCTATAAATTTGATCGGAATGACCCTCAGATACGACATTGAGGGTTCGGAAAACCTCGCTGCGATTGAGGCGGCCGGACATATTCCCATCTATACTTTCTGGCATGACCGTATTTTCCAAGGTACTTATTTTTGGCGTAACCGCGGGATCGTCATACTCACGTCAAAGAGTTTTGACGGGGAATATATCGCTAGATTTATTCAACGTTTTGGTTATGGAGCGATCCGCGGTTCGTCGTCCCGCGGCGGCTCGAGAGCCTTGGTGGAGATGATCAGAAAGATGCGCCAAGGTTTGCCTATGGGATTTAGCATTGACGGTCCCCGCGGTCCGAGATATCAAGTTAAACCGGGTCCACTGCTATTAGCTAAAAAGACCGGAAACCCGATCATGCCGTTTATTCTGGAACCAAAGAATTTTTGGAGGGTCAATAGCTGGGATAAAATGCAGGTACCGGTGCCATTTACCCGCGTCCGCGTGTTTATTGGCAAACCGGTCTATATGGCGGGGGACTCAGATGACGGGCAAAAATTGACCGAGTTACAATTATCGCTCGATGAGCTAGTTGAACGGGGTAAAGCCTGGAGAGGAAACAAGGACTAGTCGGTTTCGACCCCTTGCCTATCTGCTGATAGGAAATTTGACGCCATCAGAACATAGCTGATCCATATAGCATCGGCCAAAAATAAGTGCCCCAGCTGCATCAATATCGGTGCGAGCATAAAAAGCGTCAGCGAGCCAAAGGCGATCTGTACCAACACAAGTATCGCCAATACATTTGACCAACGCTTTACCCCCGCATCCTCGCCCGATTCTTTGGCAAGCCAACCGGTAAGAAAAACTAGAAAGACGCTCGTCAGGATAGCGGTGATCGGATGCAGCAGCCGTAGCCGCAATAAGATATTCGAGGTCGGCGAAAAATCTCTTGCCATGCCCTCCGCAAGTGTCCCCGAGGGAAACAGCATGTGCGACAATGCAGCGATCGAACCGCTAATACCCACGATAAACATCGCGGCGACCCCGATGGCGATCGCCGTTTTATACTTTGCGGCAACACCCGCCACCATCGCCCGTCCGCCGCTTGCATATCGAGCGGTCAGCGTTAGAAACGCTAGCAAAATAAAAGTGTTTATCAGGTGCCCGGCCATCCAAAATGGACGTGCGGCGGTTAGCGAATCGGCTGTGTTCCCCGTCAATACGAGACCCGCCCCGACGGCGGCCTCAGTTATAATAAAGAAAAATGAAATGATAGCTGTTTTGCGGATGGGATCGCCCTTTGGGAACTTGCGAAATGTCCAGATCACCAGCCCCAAAACCGCGAAGAATGCGATCGCACTCGTAATCCGGTGCGAAAACTCGATGACAGTTTTCAGCTCAGGAGCAGACGGAATGACCTCGCCGTGACAGGTCAGCCAATGCTGTCCGCAGCCATCCCCGGATTTTGAAGCCCGCAGGAAAACTCCCCAAAGTATAACGACGAGGTTAAACGCAACGACGAACCAAGAGTATTTCGCAAACCGATCTAGCTTTGTTTCCGTTACCATTTTGCTTAGAATAGCACTTTCGCATAGACAGAAAAAAATGAGAGCCAAATCGAGATGAGCCGTGAACGCATAGATAAACTGCTCGTTGAGCTTGGCCTGGCCGAGTCACGGACCAAGGCTCAGGCTCTAGTAATGGCAGGCGTTGTGCTGGTCGATGAAAAACGTGTAGAAAAGTCTTCGGAAAATTTTGAAAGATCTGCGACCATCCGGCTCAAAGGAGCGTCTAGTGAATTGAGGTATGTCGGGCGCGGCGGCCTTAAGCTCGAAGCGGCACTCTTAGAATTTAAGATCGATCCGACCGGATTTGATTGCGTTGATATCGGCGCGTCGACCGGCGGTTTTACGGATTGCCTGCTCCAACACGGGGCTGCTAAGGTCATAGCCATCGACGTCGGCACAAATCAATTGGTATGGAGTCTGCGAAACGATCGGCGCGTCGTGGTCCGCGAACACACGAACGCTCGCGAATTGTCGCCGGATGACTTTGACAAGCAGTTTGACCTGGCGGTGATGGATGTCTCATTTATCTCGGTCACAAAAATAATTCCGGCCGTCTTGGCGCTGCTCAAGCCAACCGCAAAGCTGGTTGTGCTCATCAAACCGCAGTTCGAGGTCGGTAAGGGCGAGGTTGGTAAAGGCGGCATTGTCCGCGAAACGGAAAAGCATGAGCGGGTGGTCGCCGAGATAAATGATTTCGCCGTGGGACTGGGTTTGAAGGTAGAGGGGTTGATCGAATCGCCCATTACCGGTGCCGAGGGCAACAAGGAGTTTCTAGGTTTGTATGCAAGATAGTCACGGACAGGCAATGGAAACAAGCGAGCAGGCTGAGACCTTTGTTGAGGGCCTGGACTTTTATTTTGACGACGGGTTGATGGTTCTGACCCGACGCTATCTGCTCAACCGCGGCCACTGCTGCAACAGCGTCTGCCGCCATTGTCCGTACGGGGGTAGTGACGAGAACCTAGAGCAAGTGGATCTCTAACTCCTGCGGGCCCCAATCCGAACCATATTCCTCAGCTTCGTAGACACTCTCTACGTAAGACTCTTCAAACCCAACCGGCTGTCTGCCTTGTCGCGGCTGTTCGCTCTCGTCCGACAAGATCGAGCGGAGCGTTGCGTCTAGTACGCGTGTAACGGCAGCATCCATCCCGTTTTCGATACCATAATAGATCCATTTACCCACGCGGCGAGTTGAAACGAGTCCCGCGCTACGCAGATATGCCAGATGCCGCGAGATCTTCGGCTGGCTTTCGCCTAGGCTTTCCGCCAATACACCGACGGCCACCTCACCATCGACCATTAGAGCAAGAAGCCGCAGACGGGTCTTGTCGGACAAAGCTAAAAAGAGGTGTTCGAGGGCGGTAAAGGTTGATTCTTGCATGGTATTGTTCGTTAGGCCATTGTCATATTACGTCATCCATATATGTAATGCAATCTAGCCACAAGCCGCGTCAGATTGCGATTCGGAGCGTTTAGTTTTACGATTGTCGGGAAAGGAGCAAATACAATAATGGGCGACAGATCGATGTACACAAAGGCGGTCCACGCCGGTGACGACCATTCCTCGCATTACGGGGCGTTGTCGGTACCGATATACCCTGCGTCGGTGTATGCATTTACCGACGCGGACGAGGGAGCCGCGATCCATAACGAGGAAAAGGATGGCTACTATTATGGGCGGCTCGGTAACCCGACCCAGCGTGCGTTAGAATCTGCTGTTGCCGAACTTGAGAATACCGAAGCCGCTCTCGCACTAGCGTCCGGCATGGCGGCTGTCTCAGCAGCGATCTTTACGCTCGTAAAGTCCGGCGAGCATATCGTCGCACCGCAGTCGATGTATTCAACAACGACTAATTTTCTGCATCATCTAAAAGAGCGATTCAATATCGAGACGACATTTGTCGATGCGACCATAGCCGAGAACTATCGAGCCGCGATCCGGCCAAATACGAAACTGTTTTGGATCGAGACGCCTACCAACCCGCTGGTACTGATTACAGATTTAGAGGCCGTTACGGCCATCGCCCGTGAAAATGGTATTTCGACCGTTGCCGACAACACCTTTGCCACACCGTTTAACCAGCGGCCATGTGAACTTGGCGTTGATGCCGTCATTCATAGCGCAACAAAATATCTCGGCGGCCACAGCGACCTGACCGCGGGTGTGTTAGTCGGCAAGAGTGAGGTTGTCGAGGCGGCACGTCACGGCGCTAATAAATTTTACGGTGGCAACATCGCACCTCAGGTAGCCTGGCTCGTCATTCGCGGCATCAAGACGCTCGCTTTGAGAATGGAGCGACACAACGCTAATGCCTTCGTCATCGCGAACATGCTCGGCGACCATCCGAAGGTCAAGTCCGTCTATTACCCCGGACTCGAATCGCATCAAAATCACGAGATCGCAAAACGCCAGATGCTGGGCGGATACGGCGGGATGATTGGGCTCGATCTCGGTACGGTAGAGGCCGGCAAGATCTTTGCCAACAGCGTCCGACTTTGCACGTTGGCGACGTCGCTTGGCGGCGTGGAAACGATCCTGCAACACTCGGCCTCGATGACACACGCCCCGATACCGCGTGAGGATCGTCTAAAAGCAGGTATCACCGACGGCTTGATTCGTCTCTCGGTCGGCGTCGAGGATGTGAACGATCTGATCGACGATCTGACTCAGGCCCTCGACAAGATTTAGCTTTACATATACGCCTATCACGATATGTCTTACATTCTCGCATTAGATCAGGGCACAACGAGCAGCCGAACGATAGTATTCGACCGGGACGGCAACGTCGTGTCCATCGGTCAAAAGGAATTTACCCAGATCTATCCGCAGAGTGGCTGGGTAGAGCATGATCCGCTCGAAATTTGGCAATCACAGGTAGACACCTCCGTCGACGCGATAGCCAAAGCGAATCTTACTTCCACCGACATCGCTGCAGTCGGCATTACCAAACAACGCGAGACGACACTTATCTGGGACCGCAAGACCAGTGAACCTATTCACAATGCCATTGTCTGGCAGGACCGCCGCACGTCTGACATTTGCAATACCATCCGCAAGACACATGACGATCTGATCCGCGCGAAGACCGGCCTTGAGGTTGATGCTTATTTTTCGGCAAGCAAGATCAAGTGGCTGCTTGACAACGTTTCGGGTGCTCGAGAAAGAGCGGTAAGCGGCGAGCTTGCATTTGGCACGGTCGATACTTGGCTCGCCTGGAAATTAACCAACGGCAAGCTCCACATCTCCGATCCGTCAAACGCCTCACGGACGATGCTCTACAACATCAACTCGCTTGACTGGGATGACGAGCTGCTGGACATTTTCGATGTCCCGCGAGCGATCTTGCCTGAGGTGCGATCGTCGTCTGAAATTTACGGCGAGGTCGAGATCGATGAACTAAAAGGCATCAGGATCGCCGGCATCGCAGGTGATCAACAAGCGGCGCTTTTTGGGCAGGCGTGTTTTGCCAGCGGCTCGACAAAGAACACCTATGGTACCGGCTGCTTTATGCTGCAAAACGTCGGCACGTCTCCGGTTGCTTCGGAGCATCTGCTGCTATCTACCGTTGGTTGGCAGATCGATGGCGTGGCCGAATACGCCCTTGAGGGTAGCGTTTTTATCGGCGGTGCGGTTATCCAATGGCTGCGTGACTCGCTCGGTGTGATCGAGCAATCAGCGGATGTTGAGGCTCTCGCCGCGTCCGTTTCGGATAATGGAGGCGTGTATTTTGTTCCGGCGTTTGCCGGACTCGGAACGCCGCACTGGGATCAGGATGCTCGCGGCCTAATCATAGGGCTGACACGCGGCACCGGCAAGGCTCACATAGCAAGGGCCGCGGTCGAATCGATCGCCTTTCAAACCGCTGATCTGCTTACGGCGATGAATGCCGATTCGAAAGCCGACCTTACGGAGCTCCGCGTCGATGGCGGTGCGACCCGGAATGATGCCCTGCTCCAGTTTCAAGCTGACATTTTGCAGATACCTGTTGTGCGGTCTAAAACTGCGGAGACGACGGCGCTGGGTGCGGCTTACCTTGCGGGGTTGGCCGTTGGGTTTTGGTTGTCAAAGAACGAGTTGGCCGAACATTGGCAGGCTGACCGCCGGTTCGAGCCGCAGATGCCCCCAGGTTACGCAACTGCCCTGATCCAACGTTGGCACGATGCTGTGCGACGTTCGTTGCATTGGAATAGCTAAAATTGGGAGCAGCCCGGGCCGCTCCCGTTTTCAAAACAAACTAACTAGGCGTCGTTTTGCTCGCCTTTGGATTTGCTCATGCCCGCGGCAACCTGCGAAGCCGGCAGCGGCAATCCGACGGCGTCAGCATTTATCAGCGGCTCATCCATATCCTCATCGCGATCCGGCGTGTCGGCGACTATCAGCTTTCCGGCTTGCTTGGTGAACGTCAAAGCCTGAGTTTCTTCATCATAATCGACCATCAGCAGATCGCCGGTCTCGACCTGTTCGGTGGCGACAAGGTTTGAGAGCGGGTAGACGAGAAAACGCTCGATCGCACGTTTGAGATGACGGGCTCCGTATTTCAGATCGATGCCCTCGCCAAGCAAATATTCCTTTGCCTCATCTGTGCATTCAAAGACAAATTTCGTGCCCGCTGATTCGGTAATGCGGTCCTGGACGGATCGCAACTCGATATCGAGAATCCGACGAAGGTGATGTTCTTTCAAACTTCGGAAAACGACCACCTTATCGATGCGGTTCATAAACTCGGGTGAGAATTTACGTTTCGCGGCTTCGAGTGCGGTGCGATAGATCTTGGTGTCGATCTCGTTGTCGT
>JBGTII010000117.1:0-9708 GCA_041745735.1 Pyrinomonadaceae bacterium
GATGGTCGCGGCGAAACGCTTTGTCCGCATGGTCAATTCTGCGGACATGGTCGCCCGTATCGGCGGAGACGAATTTGCCATCATTCTCAAGGATCTCGCGACGAGCGGTAAGGCTCAAAAAGTTGCCCGCCGGATCTTTGACAGCATCGCACAGCCATTTAGCCTCAGCGGCAACCGTATCAGTCTGAGCGTAAATATCGGCATCGCTCCGTGCGACGCTGAATACAACACGCCCGAAGAGATCCTCCGCGACGCCGACATCGCGATGCATTACGCCAAAGAGAAAAACAGCGGGGTTGCCGTCTTTACCAAAGACCTACGTGAGCGGTTCCTAGAACGCGTCCGCTATGAGAACGATCTTCGCAGTGCTCTCGACCGCGACGAGCTGACAATGCATTACCAGCCACTGGTCGATCTGCAGAGCGGCGGGCTTTTCGGTTTCGAGGCATTGCTTCGCTGGCATCACAGCGAATTTGGCCAGATCCCGCCAAATAAATTTATCCCGATCGCCGAGGAATCAGGCATCATCATCCCTATTACGAAATGGATCCTCGAAAGCACATGCAACCAGCTCGCATCCTGGCAAAAGATCGATCCGTCATACCGCGAACTGGTCGTGAGCGTAAATATTTCCGGCAAACATCTGTCTAACGATGATCTGATCGACGATGTCGAAAATGCCCTCGCCGTCTCAAAGATCGAACCCGCGTCACTCAAACTCGAGATCACCGAGAGCGCCGCGATGGAAAATGCCGCACACACTATCAGCGTACTCAACCGCCTCAAAGCTCTCGGCGTCCAGCTCAGCATTGATGATTTTGGCACCGGTTATTCGAGCCTCAGCTACCTGCACCGTCTGCCGTTCGACACACTAAAGATCGACCGCTCTTTCGTCATTGCCGTCGGCGAGAACGGCGAGGATTCCGAGATACTCCAGACGATCATCTCACTCGCAAAAAATCTTAAGAAAAAGGTCATTGCCGAGGGCATCGAAACCGAGGCCCAGCTTTCACTGCTGCAAAACCTCGGCTGCGACTACGGCCAGGGCTATCTGCTCTCGCGTCCTCGGACGCGGGACAAGGCTGAGGCTGCCCTTTATGAGCATCGCAACTGGCTGCCAACATCTCTAGAAAACAGCGTCGCTGACATAACGAATACGGTCCCCGAGAACGTCCCCGCCTTTTAATTTCCTAATACAATTTTGCTTTCGACGTATCGCGTCTTATACTTAGCGAAAATTCATTTCGCAAAGGAGTATCTACGCCATATGTTTAAGAGAACTTTATTATTTTTGGTTGTCTGTGCGTTTCTGACATCAGCCGTCCCCGCGCAAAAATTTGATTACCCAAAACCGCGCCGCGGCGATCAGGTCGATAATTATCACGGCACATCCGTCGCCGATCCTTATCGCTGGATGGAAGACACCGAGTCAGCCGATACAAAGGCCTGGATCGACGCCCAGAACAAGATCACGAACGCTTATCTTGCGACAATTCCTCAGCGAGCAAAGTTAAAGACCCGGATGACCGAGCTCTGGAACTATGAGCGTTACTCCTCCCCTATAAAGATTGCGGATGGTCTCTACATCTATTCAAAAAACGACGGCCTGCAGAATCAGAGCGTGATGTATAAAGCCACCTCGATCAGCGATCCCGGCAAGGTCTTCTTTGACCCGAATAAACTGACGACTGACGGAACCGCGGCGCTCAATGGCTCATCATTTAGCGACGATGGTAAATTGTGGGCGTATGGAGTTTCAAAGGCCGGTTCTGACATGACTGAGTGGAAAGTTATGAATGTCGCGACCGGCGAGAATTTGAGCGACACAATAGGCCCGATCAAATTTAGCGGCATTTCGTGGCTCAAGGACAATTCTGGATTTTATTACAGTAATTACGCTCCGCCCGAAAAGGGGCAGGAACTAAAGAGCACGACGTTTTATCAAAAGCTTTACTTTCACAAACTCGGCACGCCGCAGTCTGCGGACTACGTGGTTTACGAACGCCCCGAAAATAAAGAATATTTTGTCGGCGGTGGTGTAAGCGAGGATGGTAATTGGCTGCTCATCTACGTCGGCTTGGGCACTAGCCCGAAGACAATGGTCTATGCCAAAAACCTGACCATGGAAAAAGCGCCTGTTCTGCCGATCGTCGATAAGCTCGATGCCGCGTACAATTTCATCGGCAACGAAGGCCCCACGTTCTATTTCCAGACAGACAAGGACGCACTACGCGGCAAGATCGTTTCCACGGACGCTCTGGCTCCGACCCGCACGTGGAAAGAGATCGTTCCCGAAACCGCGGAAACTCTAAATTCCGTCAGCTTTCTTAATGATCAGTTTGTCCTCGATTATATGAAGGACGCTTACACCCAGCTCAAGGTCGTAACCCGTGACGGCAAGTTTGTACGTGATGTAAAACTGCCTGGTATCGGTACGGCGGGCGGGTTTGGCGGCAAACGCTACGACACCGAGACCTTTTATGCATACACGAGCTTTAACGCCCCGACGACGATATACCGCTACGACATGAAAACCGGCGCGAGCACTGTCTATCGTCAGTCAACGGTCAAATTTGACCCGTCGTCGATCGAGGTCGAGCAGGTTTTCTATCAAAGCAAGGACGGAACAAAGGTTCCGATGTTCCTTGTTCACAAAAAAGGGATCAAGCTCGACGGAAACAATCCGACATTGCTTTACGGGTACGGGGGATTTAGTTCGGCGATCACTCCGGGATTTTCAGTTTCGCGGCTGCCGTGGCTCGAAGCCGGCGGCATCTACGCGGTCGCCAACATTCGCGGCGGCAACGAATACGGCGAGGCTTGGCACGAAGCTGGTATCAAGCTCAAAAAGCAGAATGTTTTTGACGATTTCATCGGAGCAGCCGAATGGCTGATCGCAAAGAAATACACATCAAATAAAAAGCTTGCGATCCAGGGAGGATCAAACGGCGGGTTGCTTGTAGGTGCTGTTTTAAATCAACGCCCGGAACTTTTCGCCGCTGCTATTCCCGAGGTCGGCGTTATGGATATGCTCCGCTTTACCAAATTTACGATCGGTTATGCCTGGACATCTGATTACGGTTCACCGGACAACGCCGACGAGTTTAAGGCCCTCTATGCCTACTCGCCGTATCACAACGCGCGTGTGGGGACAAAATACCCGCCGACCTTGGTGACGACCGCCGATCACGACGACCGCGTATTCCCGGCGCATAGCTTTAAGTACACAGCGGCAATGCAGCATGCACAAGGCGGCGATGCTCCGGTATTGATCCGCATCCAAGTGCGCGGAGGCCACGGAGCCGGATTACCCACTGCACTCCGGATCGAACAGCAGGTCGATATCTATGGATTCCTGATGAAAAACCTAGGGATGAACTGAATCAACGCCACCAGTGGCAAGTTCATGGGCAAAAGCCCGCACGAAGTAAGGGCGTAACATCCGAGCTCCCGAGTAACGCTCTTACTCCGTGCGGGCTTACGCCCATAGAGTTGAGGCTTTTCAATACTCTTGCTTCGCAATCAAAACGGTGCTATATCTCTCTTTGACGCGATATGAAGTTTCAGAAAGGAATATTAAACGACGATAAGCCCGCTGCCCCGGCACCGCAGCCGCAGAGCACTCCTGAGCCTGCCGCTCCGGTGGTCGTCGAAAAAGACCGCCTGTTCCAAACCGTCAAAGAAGAAACCGGCAGCGAGCGTAATTATCTCAAACTGCTCGGCATCGTCGTCGGTCTGGTCGTCATCGTCGGTGGCATCGTCTTTTATCTGACGCTGCCCGGAGTAGGCGATCAGATTCGCGGTTCTGCGGAGATGGAGATGGCCGTTCGCGATCATTTCCTTACAAAAGAAAAACGCACCGCCACCGACATCACCTTTTATCAATGCGATAAATACTTTTGGGCCCGCGTCGGTGTCGAGGTTCGCACCGACATCAAGACAAACCCCCTCTACGCCCTCGACAAATACGCTGCTCGCATCGAACAGTCCGGCAATATTTTCAGTATCACGGCCACGCCTGTCACCTCACCAGAGATCGACGTTCCTTGCCGTTAGGGCCTATTTGTGATCGGGAGTCCAGTCTGCGTCAGGCATGGCAGGCAGGGATTGTTCGGCCGAAAGATTTTCTGCCGAAATCTCCGCAAAGATAAAGTTTTCCGACGGGACAGGAGCTTCGCCGTGCAGCCGCCTGAGCATTGCGAGCTGTCCGGCGTGCGTCATCGCATCCGCGAAGGGGCCTTGCAAAAACTTCTCTTCCGTTATCCCGCGAAACTCCTCACCACGCTCAAATCGTCCGTTCAGATCGTCCAGCATTTGGTGAAATGCGTTTATGTCATCTTCGAAATCATCCGGCATCGGACGATCGTATGTCCCGCCGATAAAGAACGTCCGGGCATAACCCAAAACGCTCCGCATATGACAGATCAGCTCATGCGGCGTCCTCACACCGTGGCCCGCATCAAAAGAGTCAAAACCGTCGGGAGCGTCCCGTAGAGCCTTTTGCGTCCGGTAAGCTAGAGCAGCCAGAAAATGCCGCAACATTTCATTTTTTATTTGATTTGTCATCAAGAAATCCCGTTAGCTCCAATTCCCTCGCGTCTTTTCTTGCCGACAACATACTCGCACAACTCGAAATAAATTTAAAAGCTGCCGGGTCGTGTTCTTTATGCGTCCCTGAGTCTCAAATATATTTTCAAAGAACTTTTGCGTCCTTGGATATTTTTTAACGCAGAGGGCGCAGTGCACGCGGATAGAATCATCGGCTAAGTTTCTTTCGTGGCCGCGTCCTGGAGATAGATGAGTTTGCTGTCCTCTGCGGCCTCTGCGAACTCTGCGTTGGAAATCTTTCGCCGCGCGTCCCAGGACCTCAGGGCGAGCCGCGTCCCAGGGTTGACGGCGAAGTGTTTTGAACGCGAATCGAAACCCTCCGCGCGTCATACTGCGGCGATTCACGCAGGATCGCATCTGCCATGCACCTGCGGGCCATCTCGGGATCAGGCTCGAAAGAATACGTGGGAACAGGCCCGGCGGGCGTCATGTCGTAGAAAACGGCCGCCCCTGGTTCCGGCCACTGGCTGAGACGAATTGCGACCGGTACCGACCGCTCCGGTCCAAAACGGCTGTCCATCAGACTGGAGCAGACGCTTTCAACGAAGGCTGCCTTTTCGCTGAATGGCATCTTTGGCAAGCGGACGGATAGTTGTGTTGGGCGGTTGGCGGCTGATGGTCGGCGGATTAGATTCTGGTACATGGCCCCAACTTAGCACCAACCGCCAACAATTGAAATGCTATTTTGCGGGGTTTGACGCATTATGCGAGCTTTGTCGTATCTTTCTCGTTTTGACGTATTTTGCGGGTTTTGCTGATCGATCGTGAGCCGAATTGATCCAGACCGAACCAAAGAAAAGTGTGGTCTAGCGATGAAACGTGCAGAAATCCTTTGGCTCTTCGCTGGCACGATAGGTCTTTGATTGTTTATCAGGACAGTTTATCGTCGCGCGGTTTCCGGTCACCGGACAGACCATGATAGTCACGCTGCCGGTGCTCCCACCACCCCGTCCGGGAGGCACCGCCACCCCTCCTACCGCAGGAGAGGAGCCGGGATCGCCGGGCGGATCGGTGCCGTCTTGCCAGGTTTGGTTGACCGGCGTCGGGCTCGGCGTTTTGTCGGGTAGCGGGTCGTCCGGGATGACGTCGTCCATCGGCAGTATCGAGCGGTTTGGTACCGTGCCCGTAATAAAAATTTCGATCCGCCGAAACTCCGCCGGGACGTTGGTCACGTAGATCTCGGGCTCTTCCACGGGCGGTAACTCTTCCGTGTAAGGCGTCGGCTCGCCCTTTGGCCTAATCGGTGTCGGGATCGGCGTAGGCGTCGGGCCTATGTCACCAAGAGTGTCGAGTTCACGAATCAGTGCACCGTTCCGGATATCGATCTCGGCCTTGCGAATACCGGCGGGCATCGCCCAGTCGCCGTTCCATTCCGGGTGGGCCGCGAGGGCCTCTTTCATAAAATCAGCCCAGATCGGCATCGCCGAATCCGAGCCCTTCATCCCCAGGTCATCGCCGTTATCAAAGCCGACATAGACCACCACGACCAGCTCCGGCGTAAATCCAGCAAACCACCCGTCCCGCGAAGTGCCCGTCTTACCCGCAAACGCGGTTTTCCCTGCGTTATTGCGAAATCCCCAGGCTCCGACCTGCGCCGCTGTACCGCGATTTACGACATCTTTCATAATGTCGTCCATCACATACGCCACATCCGGCCGCACCACATTTTTACGGTCTGGCGTGGACAATACATTAGTGCGGCCGTCGCCGGATGTAACTCGCGTGATCGGCGTCGGCAGCACGCGGTCGCCGAGATTTGCAAACATTGTGTACGCAGTCGCCACCTGCAAAGGCGTCGCCTCCGCCGTGCCGAGAGCCATAGACGGATAAGCCTTATCGACCTTTGGCATCCCGGCTTTGGCGGCGAGGTTCATCACCTTGCCGATATTTAGCTGCATCGCGAGATCGACCGTTATCACGTTCTTACTCTTAACGAGGGCATCGCGAAGCGTCGTCTCTTTATTTGAGAACGTGTCGCCGTAATTATTCGGCGCGTATGTTTCGGTGCCGAATGTAAATGTCCGCTTTTCGTCCTTGAGAATGCTCGCCGCCGTGAATTGCCGCGTACCCGAATCGTACGCCGAGTTGATCGCCGTCGCGTAAACAAAAGGCTTAAAGACCGACCCCGGTTGCCGCATCGCACTAGTGGCACGGTTAAATTGGTTTTCAAGATAATCACGCCCGCCGACCATCGCCACGATCTCGCCCGTCTTGGGTCGGATCGCGACTAGCGAAGCGTTGAGGCCCTGTTTCTTTGGAAAAAACTTATCGAGAGCCGCGAGACGCTTATTGACGATCTCATAAGCGGCCCGCTGCAGATCAGGGTCGATCGATGTATAGACACGCAAATGCTGCAGAGCTTCAGGGTCACTGACGATCTTTGGTAGCTCCTCAATGGCGTACTGAGAAAAATACGGCATTCCCTGCAGATCTCTGGTATTCGAGATCTGTTTGAGTACGATCTGCTCTTGTTTGTATTGAGCGAACTGCTCAGGCGTGATCTCGCCGACCTCCTGCATCGATTCGAGCACCTGATTTCGGCGTTCGGTGACCTTTTCAAGATTTTTGTACGGGTTGTAGCGGTTGGGGCTGCGGATGATGCCCGCAATAAATGCCGCTTCGGCCAGCGTTAGTTGCGACACATCCTTGCCAAAATAGGCATTTGACGCCTCACCAACGCCATAGATCGAGACACCCGATTGCTGGCCGAGATATATCTGGTTGGCGTATAGGGTAAAGATCTCTTGCTTGTTCAGACGCGTCTCAAGTATCACAGACATATACGCCTCAGTGACCTTGCGTTCCAGCGTCTGGTCGCGGGTGAGGAGCAGATTTTTTACGAGCTGCTGCGTGATCGACGAGCCGCCCTGATTTGAAAGCGGCGTGTTTTCTTCGGTATCGTATCGCCGCCACAGGGCACGGGCAATACCGCGAAGATTTACACCGTAATGCTCAAAAAACGCACGGTCCTCGGTAACGGTGATGGCTTTGACAAGAAGTGCCGGGATATCGTTGAACGTCACCGTCTTTCGCCGCCCGTCCCCCTCGGCGGCAATAGAACTCAATATTTTCGGCTCAAGCTTGGCCTCGCTTAGTTGTGCGGTAGCATCCCGGTCCCCGATCGCCGCGACGCTCTTTAGATCTTTGGAAAACTTAACGGACAGAGCATGAAAAACCTTTTCTCCGTCGATCGTGCCCGTCATTCCGGGCTCGATGCCGAGCACATCACCGTCCACGACATACCGGCTACGCGACGCATCCGCCTGATTATTACGCTCGATGTAGCCGGCCGATTTGAGGTATTCGACCAAGGCGGGCAGTGTCGTAGCTTCGCCGACCTTGAGCGTCTTGGGTGCAGAATAAATGCCTGCGGACGCCGTATAAACCTCGCCGCTCAAGAGCTTTCGATCTATCCTGTCAGAGAACTCGAACCAAAAATACGTCAACATCAAAAATACGCCGAGCATCATTATCAAGGCGATCGAGATCGTCCAGCCATTAAATATCAGTTGCAATATCCGCCGAAAACGCGACGGCGGTGGTGCCTGGTATGCCGACGCCGGACGGCGCGACTTTACCCAACCCTTGGGCGGCATCTTTGACCGGTTAGATTTGACTATCGGTTCATCTGACATTTGGAGGCGGGCGGCGGAGCGGCGGTAACGGATAACTTAACGCCTTTTAGAATTCTATAGATTTCGCGGGCTTGCTGTCTAGCAAATTATAAACTTTAATTGTTGTATGAAGACCCTCGTCACAGGCGGCAGCGGATTTCTCGGTACGCACATCCGGCGTTTCTTTGATGCCGATGACCTGTCGCGTCGTTCGGGCCTCGATATTTTGAATGTGCAGGACGCAAAAATGGCTGGTGAATATGATGTCGTCATCCATCTTGCCGCCGAACTCGATAAATCACCCAACAATGCCGAGAGCGTCTTCCGCACAAACGTCGAGGGCACCATCAACCTGCTGCGCGAGGTAAAACAAGACGCCGTATTTATCTTTGCCTCGACCAAAGACGTCTATGGCCGCTTTGCAGATAATTTCGCCACGGTGCCGGAAACTTGCCCGACCAACTATTCAGGCCAGTCCGCCCTCGAATGGTCAAAACTGGTCGCCGAGAGATACGTCGAGTATTACGCAAATACCAACAGCTTTCGCTCGTGCATTTTCCGTCTCTCGACCGTGTACGCCCCGGCGAGCGAAGGCAACGTGTCAAATTTTGTCGGCCACTATGTCGACGCCATAAATAATGGCGAGCCTCTCGCCCTGCCCGCAAAAGGCCTGCCAACGCGGGATCTGCTGCACGTCGATGATCTCGCGAGTGCGTGTCAAGCCTTTGCCGATTCGATAATCCGCCACGGACTCTACAATCTCGGCGGCGGATCGCGAAACGCCCCGACGTTGCGCGAAACAGTGGCAAAACTTGAAAAGGTGTCCGGCTATCAAGCGATTATCGACGAAGACGCCGACATCCCGGCGCCTGCACCGATGAATTATGTAACGGATCTGAGCCTTGTCACACAAGAACTCGACTGGTCACCAAAGATCGCCCTCGATGAGGGGTTGAAAACGTTGTTTTAGCCACCGATAACACAGATTCTACCGATAAAGAATTTACTCTTATCCGTCTTATCTGTGACATCGGTGGCAAATTTCTCAAATGAAGATACTTGTACGCGGAACAAACTGGATCGGCGACGCCGTTATGTCCGTACCCGCATTGCGTGAATTGCGGCGAATATTTCCCGATTCGCACATCACGCTGCATACGCGTTCGTGGGCGGACGGACTGTTCCGCGATGCCGATTTTATAGACGAACTGGTAACTTTTGACAAGCACCGTTGGGCGATCAAAGACGTCTACGATAATTCGCGGTTTCTGAAGGATGATGGCTTTGAACTCGCCATCTTATTGCCAAACTCGTTTGAGGCAGCAATGACGTCATTCTTATCTGGAATTCCCCGCCGCATAGGCTATAACAAAGACATTCGCGGACTATTGCTAACAGACCCCGTCGCCGTTCCCGAATGGAAAAACCGCCACCACGAGGTATTTTATTACCTCAATCTGATCGGTGAGGTCGAACGCCGTGTTCT
>JBGTII010000118.1:0-37104 GCA_041745735.1 Pyrinomonadaceae bacterium
AGTGGAACTGAATTGAATATCCAAGAAACCAGATTGACCGCCGAGGTCGGATCGAGCGGTGAACTTAACAAATTTCTAAGCGAAGGCTGGGTGCTAATACTCGGGTACGTAAAGCACAAAAGCGACTCGCAGCAGCCGCGATTTGTAGTCGCTTGGCAAGGGGACGGGCCGCCCATTTTCCCCGAGATCCTCGACGAATGGGAACGCCGTGAGATGGAGCGTCAGACCGGCCGTTAAGCCGTTCGCTTTATTTTGGGATTATTTCAAATTAGTTTAATATATCGCTGTAAATCATTAGACATTGAGTGTTCGGCTTTGCTTCCTGTCCCGAAGCTTTGCCGGATGTTAATTTAACCAGATGTGCCGAAACGGAGAAATAGGTATGTCGAATTCGGGGTCATTTACCATCAGATTCACGACGAGCTTATTCGTCATTTTTGCGATGGCTGCAATGGCATCTGCGCAAATGACGATATTTAACATCCCTTCGACTGATACACTTGAGAAAAATGGTGTATATTTTGAAGCGGATTTTGTCGCAAAGCCAGTCTCGTACGACAAGGGCGGGTTTCAAACCTACGGCTATCGCGTTGTTTATGGTTTGGGACACAGAACTGAGGTCGGAGCAAATTTTTATTACACGAGGGATGGCGGCGATGCGGTTGCGGAACTTCAGGTGAACGCCAAACGAACACTCTACCAAAACGAAAAGCACGGCATTGCAGCGACAGCCGGTATTATCGCATCAACACCACTTAGAGACACCCGTGGAGCAAGACGATATGCTTTGCTTTACTCAAATGTGAGTAAGACCATCGAGCAACTGAAAGGCTTGCGTGTCACCGGCGGCATTTATACAGTGGTTGGCGGCGGCCGTGATTTTGGCACAAAAACCGGTGCGATCGTCGGCGTCGAACAACCTTTGACCAAACGCATTAGCTTTCTCGCCGATTGGTTTTCAGGCAAGAACCGTTTTGGCTACGCATCGGGTGGACTGAACTTTACGGTGACAAAAAAGCAATTTATCCTGCTCGGTTACAACTTTGGAAATTTCGGAGCCGGGAATAATTCACTTGCAGTATTTTACGGTTATACATTTTGAGCTTAATTTTGTAGTTTTAAATCATGCAAACTCAACGAACATTGGACGAATTTAGAAACGAACCATTCATAGATTATTCACTCCCCGAAAATGCTGCCGCAATGCGTGCGGCCCTCGATAAGGTGAGCAGCGAGCTTGGACGCGAATATCCGATCCTGATAAATGGCGAAAAGATCGCGCTTGACGCTAAATTTACGAGCAATAACCCGGCGGACAAATCGCAGATCGTCGGTGTATTTTCCGAAGGTGACACAAATACCGATCTGGTCAACCAAGCAGTTGATGCGGCGTCTGAGGCTTTTAAGACTTGGCGTAATGTGCCGGCAGCCGAGCGTGCCGAGTATCTTTTCAAGATCGCAGGGATGCTGCGTGAGAGAAAGCACGAATTTTCGGCTTGGATGGTTTTTGAGGTATCCAAAACTTGGGCTGAAGCCGATGGTGATACCGCCGAGGCGATCGACTTCCTTGAATTTTACGGCCGCGAAATGCTCAAATGGTCCGATGAACAGCCAATTACCCCTTATCCAGGCGAAAAGAATAAATTTGAATATATTCCGTTAGGCGTCGGAGCGATCATCCCGCCTTGGAATTTTCCTCTAGCGATCATGGCGGGTATGACGATGGCCGCCGTTGTCGCGGGAAATACTGTAGTGCTAAAACCGTCGTCGGATTCACCGACGATCGCTTCAAAATTTGTCGAGTTAGTCGAAGAATCTGGACTGCCCAAAGGCGTTGTTAATTTTATCAGCGGCAGTGCGAAAACCGGTGAGGCGATGGTCACGCACCCGAAAACACGGTTTATTTCGTTCACGGGATCGAAAGGCGTTGGATTGCACATCAATGAAGAAGCGGCGAAAACTCGTCCCGGGCAAATATGGATCAAGCGCGTTGTCGCCGAGATGGGCGGTAAAGACGCAATTGTTGTTGCTGACGATGCGGCAGATCTCCATGCAGTGGCAGTTGGTGTAGTCGCGGCGGCATTTGGTTATCAGGGGCAAAAATGCTCGGCATGTTCGCGGCTTATTGTTGACGAAAAAGTTCACGAAGAACTGATGGCTAAGGTGGTCGCATTGACCAATGACCTCAAGATCGGACAACCGACCGAGGTTGACACTAACGTTGCGGCGGTCATCAACAAGCGCTCATTTGACTCGACTCTCGAATATATCGAAAAGGGTAAGGCAGAGGGCGGCATTATCTTGACAGGCGGCAGTGGCGACGAAAGCAATGGTTATTTCATCGAGCCAACCATCATCGACAATGTTCAGCCGGGATCAACGCTCGAGCAGGAAGAGGTGTTTGCACCCGTTCTAGCAGTGATAAAGGCTCGTGATTACGACCATGCATTGGAAATTGCCAATGACACAGAATTTGGGCTAACCGGAGCGGTGTATTCTGCATCTCAGGAAAGGCTCGATCTTGCGGTTCGTGATTTTCACGTAGGAAATCTGTATCTGAACCGCAAATGTACGGGGGCGTTGGTCGGGGTACATCCGTTTGGCGGATTTAACATGAGCGGTACGGATTCTAAGGCCGGTGGCCGCGAGTATCTATTACAATTTATGCAGGGAAAATCGATCGCTCAGAAGATCTGACCCGAGCCCAATTTGTTCATTAACGAAAACAAAATGAAAAAACTAATCGTTCTGAAAGGCCTCATCGCGATCGCGGCAATTTCGATAGTTTCGATGGGCGTCGCTGCTCAAAAATCAGGGGCAAAACCAATTGTATTTGCGGTTCTCGATGATGGTAAATCGGTAGAACCTATCGCTTATGTAAATAAGGGAAAGCTTGACCCACCCGTCAATGGCAGCGACGAGCAGAGTATTATCACCGCTTTTACAAAGACCTACTATAAACCGGGAACGGTTTATAGGCTTATTTTCGGTGGTGCGAATGTCGGCAATGTTTCCGTTAAGAGCGGAAACGCAAACTCAGATTGTGCAAAGAATATGGGTACGGTGACTACCACATCGAGCAAAGTTCAGCTTCGCGGGCTCGTTATGGGACTTGCGACAAACGTCCCGCCCAAATCAACCAACGCTAGCTACCGACGCAAACCAACCGCTGCTGAAAAAACCGAGATGGATGCCTTGGCCAAGGCTGAATTTATCAAACAAAAGCTGTCACCAAATAAATTAAACTATCAGAACCTGACGGCACTGGATGTCGATAACGACGGCAAGGCTGATTTTGTTGGCTCATATTGGGTCGAGATCGATAAGCTGACTCGCGGGTTGTTATTCTTTATTGCAAGCAAAGGCAGCAATGGAAAATACGCGGTTGGGTACAGCGAATATCACTCGATCGATCAGGCAAACGTCATGAGCGGAGAGATCAAGGCCGTGGACGACGGCGTTTATCATGAGCTGCTGCTCGATGTGTTTGATTATGATGGTGACGGTACGGCTGAGGTCTTCACCTATATCCAGTCGTTTGAAGGGGCAGGTTTTAACGTTTATCGTCGTGCCGGCAGTAAATGGACACAGGCATTCGAGGGCTCGAATTACCACTGCGGTTACTAATTTTCAGCGAGCGCGAAATTTCTATTTTCCAATACCAAGTGTTAAGTTCTTAATTGAACTTGGCACTTTTTTCGTCCTGAATTGTATGAGTAAAATATTTCAAAAGGCCGTTTCTCTTGCCTGTATTGTTAGCTTTGTTATGGCTACATTGGCACAGAACACGCAGCCGATCTATCCGGTAAGGCGTTTGGAGAATCAAGATGTGTGGCGGACTGACGGCTGGAACGCCGTCGATCTCGCCAAAAAAACCAAGATCCGAACCAAGAAGGCCAAAAATGTGATTCTTTTTGTGGGCGATGGAATGGGCGTCTCGACACTGACGGCTGCGCGGATATTTGAGGGACAGATGCGGGGTGAAAGTGGTGAGGAAAATAGGCTGAGTTTCGAAGAGTTTCCGTTTTCTGCCTTGTCAAAAACCTACCAGGTTAATCAGCAGACTTCTGATTCGGCTCCGACAATGAGCGCGATCATAACGGGAATCAAGACCGACGAGGGAATTATCTCGGTAGATCAGGACGTGCGGCTCGGTGACTACAGATCTGTTGCAGGGAACGAAACTAAAACACTCCTCGAATTTGCTGAGGACGCCGGAAAATCCACCGGGGTTATCTCGACGGCGCGTCTTACGCATGCCACTCCGGCAGCTTGCTATTCGCACACCGCGTCACGCGATTGGGAGTCTGACGCTGATATTTTTAGGTTAGGAAAAGATGCTTATGATGTTAGTTTCCCGGACATTGCGAGGCAGTTGATCGAATTCAAGTATGGTAACGGGCTCGAGGTTGCTCTAGGTGGCGGACGGTCAAAATTTATCCCGAAAGAGACTGCCGATCCGGAGTATCCGGCACGTACCGGAGAGCGGCTCGATAAACGAGATCTGTCGAGAGAATGGCTGTCGAAATATAAAAATTCGACATATGTGTGGAACAAGGAGCAGTTCGATAACGTCGATGCACGGAAGACTGATCATTTGCTCGGCCTTTTTGAGCCTTCGCATATGCAATATGAGCATGATCGCCAGAAGGGCGTTTCTACGGAGCCATCGCTTGCTGAAATGGCGACAAAGTCGGTGGACCTGCTTTCGCGGAACAAACGCGGGTACGTACTGATGGTCGAGGGCGGCCGGATCGACCATGCGCATCACGACGGCAATGCATATCGGGCTTTACGGGATACCGTTGCTCTCTCAGACGCGGTGCGAGCGGTCGCGAAAAAGGTCGATCTCGACGAGACATTGATCATCGTAACTGCGGATCACAGCCACGCGTTTTTTATTCAGGGTTATCCGGCACGAGGCAATAATATACTTGGCTTGACCCGCGGCGTTGGAGCTCTAGGCGAACTTGACAAGAATGATTCGACCGACAGCAAAAGCAAGCCGTATACCACGCTTGGCTACGCTAACGGACCCGGTGCCCTGGTCGGAGAGCGTCCAGTCCTTAAGAACGAACAAGTACTCGATCCGGATTATAAACAGGAAGCACACATTCCGTTTGCGGCAGAAACGCACGGCGGCGAGGATGTCGCAATATTTGCGATTGGGCCGAATGCTCACTTGATACGCGGTTCTATGGAGCAAAATTGGATATTTTATGTGATGGCTGACGCACTGAGACTGGGCCGAAAATGAGAATAGTTTTTATGGGAACCCCCAAAGCGGCTGTCCCCTCGCTCGAAAGATTGTTGGCCGACGGCCACCAGGTCTGCGATGTTTATACCCAGCCAGACCGCCCGTCAGGACGTGGAAATAAGATCACATTTTCGCCGGTAAAAGAGTGTGCATTGCAGCATGATATCCGGGTTGTCCAGCCGACAAAAATACGAACGCCAGAAGCTTTGGAGGAATTTAGGTCACACAATGCCGATGTGGCGGTTGTGGTAGCGTATGGACGCATCCTGCCTGAGACTTTCCTGACAGCATTTCCGAAAGGTGCGATAAATGTCCATTTTTCACTGCTGCCAAAATATCGCGGAGCCGCACCGGTCAATTGGGCGATAGTCAATGGCGAAGCCGACACCGGTGTGACAACGATGCAGATGGATGTCGGACTCGATACCGGTGATATGCTATTGCAGCGTGAAATCGCGATCGGTTCAGACGAGAATGGGATCGAGCTAATGGAACGTTTATCCGTGATCGGGGCGGATCTTTTGTCAGAGACGCTGAAGGATCTGGATAACTTGCAACTGATCAAGCAAGATGACTTGGCGGCGACGTTCGCTCCGATAATGAAACGGGAAGACGGTTTGATCGACTGGCAGATGTCTGCCTGTGATATCGCAAATCGCGTTCGCGGCTTTCAACCGTTTCCGGCGAGCTTTACGTTTATTCATAAGGCGAAACTTACCCTGTGGCAGGCTGCTCGTGCTGAAACAACTAGTGACGCACTATCCGGAACGGTCTTAACGGCGAACGGTGAGGTTTTTGAAGTGGCGTGCGGTGCGGGTTCGGTTTTGAAGATCGACGAAGTACAACCCGAGGGAAAGCGGCGCATGACCGTTCGCGATTTTCTGAACGGAGCGAAGCCGCAGGTTGGGACGATCCTTGGTGAATAGATGAGCGAGACGGGACAAATACAAATAATTGCGTTCTACGAATTTAAGAAACTCCAATTGGTCGCACCGCTGGAGGAGTTGAAGGAGTCTTTTCGCGAGATATTTCAGAATATAGGTATTCGCGGAACTATAATTCTTGCTCCCGAAGGATATAACGGTATGGTCTGTGGCGACAGAGAAACGATCCAAGAATTCATTCTTCGAACTGAAAGCCTGTTACAAACAAAGCTCGTTTATAAATCTTCTTTCCACGAACAAGCACCGTTCAGAAAGATCGACGTTAAGATAAAAGCCGAGATCGTGACGCTAAAACAAGAGGTGGATATTTCGCTCGGCGATGGGACACATGTAAAACCGACCGACTGGAATGCGATCATTTCCGACCCCGAAACGCTCGTGCTCGACACTCGCAACGATTACGAATATAAGAGCGGAACGTTTCGCGGGGCTTTAAATCCTCAGACCGACAAATTTAGTGATCTTCCGACCTTTGTCGCGGAAAATCTTGACCCGATGAAGCATAAACGCATTGCCATGTTCTGCACGGGCGGTATTCGATGTGAAAAGTTTGCTCCGTATTTGAAGCAGATCGGGTTTGAAGAGGTCTATCAACTCGATGGTGGTATCCTCAAATATCTTGAAGAAACGCCCGTCGAAGAAACATTATGGGAAGGTGAATGTTTTGTTTTTGACGAACGCATCACGGTTGACGCGAGCCTTAACAAGGGCAGCGGTACTGATCACTCACAACGCTTTACCAGCCGAAAAAAACCGCAGTATAAATCGCCCAAATGAAGATCTCACCGGCACGCATGGCCGCATTTGACGCTCTGTTTGCCGTAGAAACTGAGCGTGTTTTCACCTCCGATGCCCTACCACAATTTGAATATGGACTGTCTGTAATAGATAGTGCTCTTTGTCACGAAATAGTCCTCGGAGTCTTGCGGCGACAGATTTATCTTGACAAGCTTACGGACACTTTTGCAAAGAGTAAAATGCTTGACGCCGCGGTTCGAATTGCGATCCGGATCGGGCTATATCAGATCCTATTTCTTGATAAGGTGCCGGATCATGCTGCCATAAATGAGAGCGTAATGCTTGTCCAGAGAGCCAAGAAAACATCGGCAAAAGGTTTTGTAAATGCGGTATTGAGAAGGGCGACAAGAGAAACGGTCGAGCTAAGGTTCGCGGACGACATTGATCGGATTTCGGTCGAAACATCGCACCCGAGGTGGCTTATCGTGCGATGGATCGGCGAATTTGGCATGGTTAAAGCGGAGATTATCGCGAGAGCTAACAACGATGTTCCCGCATCTGCTTTTCGTTTACTTAAGGGGCCCGACACTGCTGATTGGAAAAAGTCCGCGCACGTCGAAGGTGCGTATAGAACCGATCGTATAAGCCCGGAACTGCGTGAGCTTGAGGCTGCCGGCCAGATCTATTTTCAAGACGAGGCTTCTCAAATGGCTGCTCGGGCGGTAAGTGTGCCTGACAATGGCACGTTTCTTGATGTTTGTGCATCACCGGGTGGCAAGACAGGATTGATCACCGCTCGTTATTCAAACGAATTAAAACTTATCGTGGCCGGAGACATCTCATCACGTCGGGTCGAGTTTTTACGGGAGAATTGCATAAGGCAGAGAATTGAGCGAGTTAGTATCGTGCAGTATGACGCCGAGGCCGGATTGCCATTTGTCGACGCGACTTTCGACACCGTATTTGTCGACGCTCCTTGTTCAGGAACGGGAACCATCCGCCATAATCCAGAGATTAGATATTTTCTGGAGCCGAATAACTTTGCCCGTTTTGCAGATAAACAACTCCGGATCTTGATCCAAGCATCCAAGATGGTGAAACCGGGCGGACTGCTGATCTATTCGACCTGTTCCCTTGAGAGCCAAGAGAATGAAAGCGTTATCGGTGGATTTTTGGCAAATGACCCTGGGTTTTCGACCGTAAGACCTGATGTGCCGGAGAACTTTATCACCGACGAAGGGTTTGCACGAACATGGCCGCATCGCGACGGGATGGATGGATTCTTTATTGCGAGCCTTAGAAAGAATTAGGCGCGTAGCTACCTATGAAATTCCTTGTTTAGGCTAAAAGTGTTAAACTTTCGATTGGTTTTTTAGGAGATCTGAGTTGTGAGTATTGCTAGTTCCGGATTATCCGCATTGGGGAAATTGGCAGCCGTAGTTGTGCTTGCGGCGGCATTCTTGTTCGGGCTTGCGGGCGTTGTTTATATGTCATTGCAGGGGGCCGAGGTCAAAGTCCCTGACATAACCGGTAAAGATTTTATCGAAAGCGAAAAGGAACTGGCTTCGCTCGGCCTAAAGCTCAAAAAGCGGGCTGACCGTGCGAGTGCAGAAAAACCAAATACAGTTATCGAACAGCTTCCAAAGCCCGGTGAGACCGTAAAAACGGGGCAGTTGATCCTGGTGGTTACGAGCAAACAGACCGCGGCGGGCGAAGAGACTCCGTCAACACTCAAACCAGGTAGCGAAGAAGATGAGACCGAAAAGATCGAGGAGATGATCACGGACAAGCCTAAAAAGCCTAAGGCTAATGCGAATGTAACCCGCAAGAAGGCTGATACGACGCGTGATGTTGGTAGTGATAATTCCAACTCAAATTCGAATTCGAACTCCTCCGATTCAAACTCGAACAAAAAAGAACGGGGAACGACCAATCCGGGTGATAAACCAAAGAATACCGCTCAGCCGGTCAAGCCCGGCGTAGATCCGAAAGTTAAGCCGCCAAAGCTTCAGTAGGAATGCAACGAAACGCGGTGTTTTTGCAACAAAATAGAAGCCAATATAGGAATGTTTGAAATAGCTCCGTCGATATTATCGGCAGATTTTACGAGACTTGCGGACGAGATCGCCGCGGTAAAAGCCGGCGGTGCCAAGATGCTCCATGTCGACGTCATGGACGGACATTTTGTGCCGAATATCACGATCGGTTTGCCCGTGGTCAGATCGATGCGAAAGGCGACCGACATGACTATCGACACGCATTTGATGATCTCGGAGCCCGGGCGATACGCGGTCGAATTCGTGAAGGCTGGTGCCGACATGGTTTCCGTGCATGTGGAGGCGGACGCCCATTTGCAGCGGACACTCGTTGCGATTCGCGAGGCCGGAGCAAAAGCGGGGATCGCGATCAATCCGGGAACCTCGCTCGAATCCCTCAGCGAAGCACTGCCTTACGCAGATTTTGTTTTGCTTATGTCGGTAAACCCCGGGTTTGGTGGGCAGAGTTTTATACCGACGATGTTGGATAAGCTGCGGCGGCTAAAAGAAATGATCTCTCAAAGAGGCCTACCGGTAAAGATCGAGATCGACGGAGGCGTTGACGCTGACAATATCGGAGAGATCGCCAATGCAGGGGCTGAGATGATCGTCGCCGGATCTGCCGTTTTTGGCGGAGGCGAACCAACCGCTGCGGTCAGACAATTGATCGAAGCCGGGACCGATTGGGCTTAGAGTTTGCACGAATCAGCGACCTGATTTTATTATGCGATTTACTACTAAACGAACTGTTTTTTTTGCTATCATATCGAGCGTGATGCTGGCTTCAATTGGCTTCGGACAGATTAAGCCGGGTGACGGAACTCCGCTGCAGCGGCTTGAGGTCATGCGTGAAAAGCTCGACCGGATGCGTCGCTCACTCACCAGCGTCGTTAATGCGATCAAAGAAGAAAATAAGGACGACAAGTCAAAAAAGGACGATAAGGATAAGCCCGGCACACCGCTTGGCCGTCTTGTAAATCTTGAAAAGGAGGCTGCCAGACTCGAAGGCGATGTTAATAGTCTTCGGAGCAAGGTCGATCGCGGTGAAAAATATGAGCGGGCTGATCTGGATACGATCGAGCAGGTCGTTGCTGAGTTTCAGGCGAGAGTTGATACGGCACAGCTTGAAACCGCTTCGACCAGAGCGGTTCCTGATAGCCCGGTCGGTAAGGCACGAGAAGTTAAGAAGAAGAAAAAGTTTCTCGGTATTTTTGGCGGGGGCGGTAATGACGAATATGACGAGCTGATAGGCTCAGTTTCCCCGGGTCGCGATCGCGAGCTGTTTATTGTAGCGACCCGTGAGGTGCGCAAGCGTAACTACGATGTCGGACGGCTTCTGTTTCAGACGATCATAACGACATATCCCGATTCACCCTATCTGCCGATGTCTAAATTAGCGGTCGGTGATTCGTTCTTTGTTGAGGGTTCGACTAGTGCGTTGATCCAGGCGATCGCGTCATATAACGACTGGCTTACATTTTTCCCGACTCATCCGCTGGCGGATCGCGTTGTGCTCAAGATCGCTGAGGCTGAAATGCGTCAGATCGGATTACCCGATCGGGATGCGACACATGCTAAGCGGGCTGAGACGCGTCTCAAAGCGCTAATGGATCGTTACCCGAACTCGTTCCTTAAACCGGCCGCTGTCGAGCGTCTGAGACAGGTGCAGGACAATCTTGGGCTGCATAATCTCTACGTCGCTAACTATTACTACACGCTCGCGGTCGATCAAAAGAAAGGCGGACTAAAGGGGTCGCAGTCGCGTTATCGCGAGATCCTCGATAAATACCCGAGTTTTTGCTTTATGGACGAGGCGTTGTATAAGCTTGCGGTGACCTATCTTGTTGAAGAAGAGACCGATCAGGCAGCCCGGTATTTTCAAAAGATCATCAGCGACTATCCGAACAGCGAGTATATTGCCAAGTCGAAAGAGCAGCTTGAGTTGATGGGAGCCACAATTCCAGCAACAAACCCTGAACGTGCAAACTCCGAGCCGTGTGCCGAGCCTTCGTTCTTTCAGAATTTTAAGAATCAATTCTTTGGCATCTACCCGATGACGATCGACAAAGACGGGGTTTTGATGAGCAAGGATTTTGATAAAGAAAAATTTGAGATGATCGACCAGATCATCGAAAATCAGGGTGACATCACAGTCAATCAGATCCCACAGGCTTTAACGACGATCTTGTCAGATAGGACACCGGCGAAGCCGAAAGGAACTCCTGAACCGCCGCCGATAAAATAGCCTTAACTACGTAGACCACTTTTCCAATTATATTAGCCGCGAATGCACAAACGGCTGATGTTTTTGGTCGGACATTGTGCCCTGAGATCAAGAAATCGCAATCGGGTTAATGAAAAGGAAAAGGCCTCGTCAATTGGTAGACGAAGCCTTTATTTCTTTAACTGTTTCCAAACTATATCTGCGGAGTCGGTGTGGGCGTCGGATCCGGCTGGTCACGCTTCTTTAGTTTTGGCGGGCCATCGGATGTTGAGCTTGAATCGCCCGTGTCGGTGGTTGTCGAGCCGTCGGGATTGTCAGGCTGACGTTTCTTGAGCGTTGGGCGGCTGTCGTCAGTCTGATCAAAATCGACAGTAACCCCAGCCTTGGCATTCGTCTGTTTCATCAAATGGGCCTTGACGCGTTGAAATTCCGATGTGCTGATTACGTACTCTTCCTTTTCCGGAAAGCGTGCGACAAGCTGCAAACTAGTGTCGTGACGGTCCGCTGCCTGCGGGTGTGTCGTAAATAAGCGAGCCAGTGACCCTGGCTTTTTCTTATTTTGCGAAGCGAGCTTTTCAAACATCGTCGACATCGCGACGGGGTCATAGCCCGAAGCATAAAGATATTGAACGCCAAGATTATCGGCCTCGAGTTCCGATCCGCGTGAGAATTTTAGCGATGCAAGTCCACCGAGTATACCGCCGCCGTTTTGCAGGACGCTGCTCACGATCGGGCCGCCAAAGATCATACCTGCGAGTGCCGCATAGTTAAAAAATGTGCCTTTGCCCTGATTTTCCATGGCGTGACGTGCACAAACGTGGGCTATCTCATGTGCCATTACACCGGCCAGTTCGGCTTCGTTATCGGCGGCTAAAATCAGACCGCGATTTACATAAAAGAAGCCGCCGGGAAGGGCAAACGCGTTTACCTCATCGCTGTCGATGACTTTGATGGTAAAAGGAACCTTTGCATCCGAGTGGAGGACGATGTTTTGCCCGACGCGGTTGACGTACTCGGTGATTACAGGATCCTCAACTAATTTGGACTGCTGCTCGACCTCAGCCGCAAGCTGGCGACCGATCGCCATTTCTTTTTCCTGCGAACCGCCGAGCCAGCCAAAAAACTTGTCTGAGCCCTTATTAATATTGCGCTTGCCGATCTGTGACGGGTCGTCCTTTGGATTAAGCGGACCTGCTGTTGGTGTCGCCGTCGGTTTGGCGGTCGATTTGTCCTTATCTTTATCGTCCTTCTGGGCAAAACCCACCGTCGGTGAAATTAAAACGACCGAGCTAAACCAAATTGCACTGATCAAAAATGAAGCAGAGATCTTTCGGAACATTCCCTTATGCATAAACAGCCTCCAAAAAACTCAAGGACGATAACAGAATTGTATTCTGTACGACGCTACTAAATCAACGGTTCTATGATGCATTTGTGCTAAAAATAGTTGTGAAATATGCTCAAAGCGAGAGAATTATTTATTCCTTTCACAATGAGACCAAAAATCTATTCAATTATTTGATAAAACTTGTTAAAATCATTGTGTTGGCGTTTTGTGCTGCCGACATGTCACTCACTCCAAGTTATAAATGAAACGCGTCGAAGAAAAGGTAAAAGATATTGTCGAAGTCCGTTCGTTTGCAAACGTTAGCGATTTTTCCGCTGATCCCGCACAGACGCTCGCGAGCTATCATTTTACCGATATCACCGCCGCCCTGATGGCGAAATGGTTCGACCTGATCATCAATGTCCGGGCGGATAGTGGCGCGGCGGTTGCCCTTGCTGGATTTCGAGGGGTGGGTAAGAGTCATTTTATGGCGACGCTTGCGGCGATAGCTTCACAGCCGGAGCTTAGAAATCAGATCTCCGATCAGTACGTTGCAGCAAGTGCGGAGCGGCTTACGCGGCGGCATAATCCAGTCGCGTTTGTCCGACGCGGTTCGCAAACGACATTGCTCGAAGAGCTGCGGATGGCGATCGCGCCGATAATAGGTGACGGCGATCTTAGCAGTTCACTCAATGATCTGCTGCTGAAGGCGGCCGAAAAGACTAAGGACATGCCGCTGGTGGTGCTGATCGACACCGCGCTTGGACGTGAAAAGAGAGTTTCACGCGACGATGGGAAGATACTTAGTGAGATCGCCCAAGCGGCAAAGGCTCTGGGCATATTTGTCGGGCTCGCTCTCGATGACGATATTGCCGGGGCAGACGGGGCGAACCTCGCGATCACCGGTAGCTACACGATCGATTATCTCGACCAGGAACATCTCTACAAGATCGTTGATTCGCATATTTTTGCAAAGCAGGATCGCTCTTTGCCGGTGTTACACGAGATCTATAGGCATTACGCCACAGTTTTGCCGGGGTTTAGATGGAGCGAGCAGCGATTTACTTCGCTATATCCGCTCCATCCGGCGACGCTTGAGATCGCACCGCTTATAAGGCTTTATTTGCAGGATTTTGCATTGCTGGGGTTTGCGGCAGAGGCCGGAGTAAAGATACTGGGGCGGCCCGCGAATTCTCTGATCGGGCTCGACGAGGTTTTTGACGCGGTCGAGAACCGCTTGCGGCACGTTAGCGATCTCGATGAGGCATTTACCGCGTTTGACCAGGCCGAACACGACATCATCGGCAAATCGCCGGTAGCCCAGCGGCTGCAGGCAAAACTGATTCTCAAAGGTCTTTTCATGCTGTCGCTTGACGGCCAAGGCACGACCGCCGACGAGATCTCCGCATCTATGCTGATCTATAGCGACGACGGCCAGACGGGCATTGATATCCCGCATTTCCTCGATGTTTTGTCTGAGGCTATGCCGGAGTCGTTCGAAAGTGTTAAAAGGGACGGCAGCCCGACGCGGTATTGTTTCAAGCTGGGCGGTAAAGAAGATATTGACGGGGTCATCGCTGAAGCAGCCGGCGAAGTTACGATGGACGACGTCGCCCTCGTGCTGCTGCGTCACGCATCGGAGAAATTCTCAGATTTGAATATTACTAGTGAAAGCGACCGGGTCACGACGAACTGTGTGGTCGAGTGGCGTGGTGCGACCAGACACGGCGATATCGTCTGGAACCTGACGGATGCGGATATTGATCCTGTTAAAAGTTATTCGGACTGGACGATGGTTGCCGGATTTAATGCTGTAGGCGATAGCGAACAGATCAGTTGGCGGCTCGGACAGTTGACCGAGGACGATCTCGAAACGCTCCGCCGCGTCTGTGTCTTGCAGAAAAACGCCGACTTGCGTGAGCAGTTCAAAGACAAACTTGCGGCCGTCGCGCCCATCCAATCACTTGCGATCGAAAAGATCTGGCAGCGGGTTTTTATCACCGAGAGCCGCCTCGTCGTTGATGGCACGAAATACCCGTTGACCGAAGAGGCTCGTTCGGCCCATACGTTGTCGCAGCTCTTTACGATAATGCTCGCACCGGTTTTTGAGTCAAGGTTTACGGAGCACCCGGAGTTTTCGCATGTTCTCGGGGTCAAAGAGGCGGCGAGGCTGATAGGACAGTTTTTTGCGAGTTCGGCACAAAAGAGTGGAGAGTTGCAGCAGTTGGCTGCGACGTTCGCTTTACCACTCGGACTTATCCAAGAGCACGAGGACGAATATGTACCCGTTTCTGCTGAGTCGCTTCTGCAGCTTCCTGTGGTGAGGGCTGCTTTTGACGGCATCAATATCTCAAGCGATGCGGTCGTCACGCTTGAGCAGCTTTCGTCGCGAATGGGTGTAGCTCCGTTTGGCCTGACGCGTGAGGCTCAGCATCTTGTTTTAGCGGCGCTTGTTGCCCAGCGACAGCTTGAGTTTGTCACCTTTAGCGGTAATCGCATCAACCAGCGTTCGCTTGATCTGCAAATAATCTGGGATGATATTGCCGGCGTCGCTAAACCTTTTCTTGAGGTCTATTCGAGTGAGCGGCTACGCGATTGGGCGATCCGCGTTACGGGTAATCAGCAGATCAAGTCACTCGACAAATCCGAAGACCGGCTGATGGTGATCGACACGCTCACCGGCTGGCTCGCTAATTGGCGTGAGGCTAGGTTTTTAGAGGAGTTTGAAGCTCTGCCGGACGAGAGTCTTAATTCATCCATCTGGCGAACCGCCGGAAATTTGCGAAAAACATTTGGGGTGTTAGCCGAAACGATAGATGCTCTCGTCCAAAACAATATCCAACTCGATCAGTGTCTTCATAATATTGCCGATCTTTTCTCTGATTCCGAGGCTGAGTTTGATAAGAAAAAGAACGACCTGATCGTGTTGCGTTACTTTACGCAGGGTGCGGCGTTGCGGGATGAGGTGTCGAATTATCTTGCTCTCTGTGAGACGACCGCCGACGAAGAGGTTGAGCAGCTTCGGCTTATGTTGCTCGACAAGATCGGGCCGACGTATTTTACCGCCGACCCGTCCGTCAAGACGGAAATCGAGGATCTCTGGCTTGATTTCAAGGCGGCGTTTGCTGACCATTATGTCGAAAAGCATAACGCGGTGATGAACTCACGGCCGGTTGCGGACAAGATGAAAGAGGTGCTGCGTTCGGACAAGTGGAGCGCGTTTGAAAGTTTTAGCGATCTCGATTGGTTTGATCCGCATTTTGCCGCCGGGGCAAAAAAGCTCGTGCGAAACTTACGTAACTCGGAGTGTAAAGAGGATGTTCGCGAGCTGCTTGCGACCAAGCCATTTTGCACATGTTCGTTTAGCCTCGCACGGTTTGAGCGTCGGCAGGATCCTTCGAGCCGGCTGGAGATCATTATTAATCAGGGGCTCGTGTTCTTTCGTGCAAAGCTCATAGAGAATGCCGACAAGCTGACTGATGCGATCCGCGTGCTTGGCGGGCACAATTCGCAGGCCGCGGCGGAGCTGCAAAAGCGGCTGTCGAGCGCCAAAGACGTGACCGCATTTACCGAAATGACGACCGCCGAGATACAACTCTTGCGGAGCGCGATCAACGCCGTTACAAAAAATCCCGACACGGCAGTCGATCCTAAGAGGACCGCGTTCGAGAAATTTAGCGACCTACTGCCCGGCGAGGTCAGCGACTGGGAACGCGAGATCGATAACCTCGATATCTTTGCCAACGCAGACTGACGTAACATTTCCGTCCGACCCGCTTTCAACCACCGCATAACTAAACTATATTTTATCGGTATGGTAAGCGTATCGATCATCGGTGTTGGGCGCGTCGGCGGGGCACTTGCTCTCGCTCTGCCAAAAGACAAATATACGATCGATAATTTGATCGAGCGTGACGAATCCGACGGCGATATGCCTGAGATAACGTCGGACGTAGTCTTTATCACGACGCAGGATTCTGAGATAGTCGCTGTCGCGGAGTCGTTCGCGGGAAAGCTCAAGCCCGGCACGCTTGTCTTTCACACCAGCGGGTCAAATCCTTCGTCGATACTTGATGTACTGAAAGAGAGTGGTTGTAAAACAGGCTCGATACATCCGCTTGTGTCGATTAGCAGCGCGGAACTTGGGCCGGAGCGGTTTCGGGGGGCTTATTTTTGTGTGGAGGGCGACGAAGAGGCGGTCAACGTTGGCAAGCAGATCGTTGACGATCTTGGCGGTAAGCCGTTTGCGATCGATACAAAATTCAAAACGCTCTATCACGCGTCGGCGGTGACGGCTTGCGGGCATTTGGTTGCGTTGTTTGACGCGGCGGTCGAGATGATGACAAATGTCGGGCTGTCTGATGCCGATGCCAAAGAGATCTTACTGCCGCTGGTTACAAGCACGATGCAAAACCTTGGCGAACAGACCACGGCAGCGGCGCTTACGGGGACGTTTGCACGGGCGGATATCGAGACATTTACTCGGCACTTGGGAGCCCTTAACCGATACGTTTCGGACGATCTGCTTGAGATATATCTGCTTCTGGGCGAGCGCTCGCTTGAGCTTGCGGCGAAGCAGGGCGTCAGCCCCGAACGGATCGACACGCTCCGCACAAAGGTCTCCATAGCGAAATCAAAACTGAAATGGTAGTATCGAAATTAAGGGATACCTAACTATTTTGGGCAAGAAAGCGGAACAATTCACGACGGAGAAGGTAATATTCGACGAGCATATACAGGCATCGGGTTTGCGGCGTACGGGGCAGCGTGACCTGATACTCGAGATCTTTTTGAGCACCGAAGAGCATCTCACGAGCGATGATCTTTACCTGCTCGTCCACCGCAAAGACCCGTCCGTGGGCCACACGACGGTCTATCGCACGCTAAAGCTGCTTACCGATGCGGGCTTGGCCCGTGAGGTCCGCTTTGGCGACAACAAAACCTATTACGAACACCATTACAACCACGACCACCACGACCACATGATCTGCACCGAGTGCGGCAAGGTGATCGAATTCTTTTCCGCCGATATCGAATCGCTGCAGGACGAGATGGCGGATAAATTTGGCTTTAAGCCGACGCATCACAGCCTGAGGATGTGGGGCGTCTGTGCCGAATGCCAAAAACTATCGGTCGCGTCGCACACCGCGCCGGCCGGAGCTCAGCCGCGTGTGCGTGTCAAAACGGCGATCAATTAGCCACGTTGGCGGAACATTTCGCATCGTATGTTCGTTAGGTACAGTGAACGTATTACCGAACCGGAGAAGTATTGACCATGACTGAAAAAGCAAAAACCCCGATACAGAGTGAATTTGAGGCCCTGCCGCTGGATCAAAAGATCTCGCAGCTCATGAAAATGGAGGTCGTGACATTGACCGAGTCGTTCAACTACGTCGTCAAATCGGCGACAAAGGCGTTCGAACAAGCCGGCGATGCCATCCAAGATTTCGGTGCCAAGGTCGAATCCGAAGCCAAAAAAGCGACGTCCTACGGCAAAACTCAAACAAAAACCGCCGCCCCAAAAGCAGCAACCCCAAAACCGAAGGCTCGGCCTGTGAAGAAACCGCGCGGGAAAAGTGGGGAATAGTGAACAGCGAATATTGAAAAGTAGAGGCCGCGAGCAATACGTTCGCGGCCTTTATTCTGCTGCTCCCCTCCTTACGAAGGAGGGGTGGCATCCGCTTCGGATGACGGAGTGGTTCTTTCCTCCGACCAGCCAAAGTTGCTACGAATAACATCAAGCACCCATTCCGTATCCTCAAAGACCCTCTTGTTCTCAAAGCGGATCACGCGTATTCCGTGAGCTTCTGCATATTCCCTTTTAGATCGATCATTCAACGCCGGATTGTCGGAGAAGTGCGGCTGGCCATCCAGCTCAATCGCCAGCTTTTCGGAAGGACAGTAAAAGTCGAAGATGTAATGTCCAAGGCTGTGCTGTCTCCTAAATTTGCGTCCATCAAGTCTTGAATTTTTTACCAGATTCCAAAAAGCAGCTTCCGCAGGAGTCAGGTTTTTCCGGAGCTTGTCCCGAAACCTTGCAACTTCAGGCAACGTGTGGAAGTCGGTTGTGCTTCTTTTGAATGACATAATCTACGAGGGTATCAGAGAACCACCCCACGGCTAAAGCCGCACCCCTCCTTCGTAAGGAGGGGAGCCGCTAGCGTAATGTTCGCGGCCTTTATCAGTTTCGTCGTTGGCCGTAGACGTATTAGCCGAGGTCTAATTAGGTGGTGACAAACCGGGAGCGACGCAGGGAGGCAGGTGGGGCTATGTTATCTGCCATACCGACTAAGGTTCGAAGATAGTGTCAAATGATAAACATCCGTAATAGCCGAGCCTCGTAGGCGGCAAAGATCAGGAGAAGTTTATGACAAATAATATCGACAGAGTGCGTAGGAACACATCAGAAGACATAAACCGGCAGCTCGATGCAGAAGCCGCCGCCCGGGTAGAGGAGTATGCCGGAAAGGGGCCGGATGCGATCACGCGGCGGATCGAAGAACTCGAAAGCGAGTGGGACGTTGAGCGCCTGCTTGAGACGAACGCGTCGGTGCTGGCATTATCCGGGCTGATCCTGGGGGCGACCGTAAATAAAAAATGGCTGATCGTCCCGGGTGTGGTGCTACCGTTTCTATTTCAGCACGCCGTTCAAGGTTGGTGCCCGCCGCTGCCGGTTCTGCGAAGGCTAGGAGTTCGTACACGGCAAGAGATCGACCATGAGAAATATGCGCTTAAAGTTCTCAGGGGCGATTTTGCCGACGCTGCCAACGACTCCGGCCCGGTCAATGCCCAAACCGCATTGCAAGCCGCTCGGGCCTAAGGGCGTACGTCGTGTACGGTGCCATACTCGTCACGGCATAAAGCACGGCGTTCAAGATACGGCCCATCTTTACCAACATCAAAAAGTCAGGGTCGTTCTTCAAATAGATCATCTGCGAAGGCTTGATCTTCAGATTCCAACTCTTCGACAGATCAGGCGCAGTCACCACCTCTCTGCGCACAACCTTCTTTCCCGCTCTTTTTCTTTTCTTGGATACAGGCATATACTGAGGAAACCGCCATCCACGTTACTTAAATTTTCCTGTATCCCTTTCCGTCGCAGTAGCTACATGATAGCTGCTCACTTTTCCCAATCGCCGCAAGAAGAAAGGACCCGGTGAACCCAACGGATTCCCCGCGATTGAAATGTTTCATACATTCGTGGCATGCCCGTCCTGAACCGAGGGGCGACCTATGGCAAATCCCAGCCTCTGGACCTTGATCGTTCGGATTGCAGTGCGAACACGGTACTACGGCCTGTCCCGACCATCCTGTTTGATGAACTGGCATATTATTCTCCTATTTTCCTGATTTGTACATATCTATCAAATGCAACTAATGCGCTAGATCAAATCAACTGTTTCGGGAAGGGTTTTCTCTTGAGAAACCAGTTGTTGACTGAGATGGGCGTGATACTTTGCATGGCGTGGATCCGAAAGCTCATAAATGTCCCCATAACAATCAAGGTAAATGAATCGAAGAAATCCCATCAGGTCTTGTCGGCTTATCGGAGATGACAATTTATCAACAATCGGAACGACCATTAGCATTAGCTTAGTCGAGGCAGCTCCAGGATCAATGGTGATCTTTGGAGTTTTGTAGTCGAAATTAATCGCGTATGCATGGAGTCCTGCGGTTTCTGCGTCCATCCGGAATCGTCTAATTCGCTTCTTTCTTAAGTTGAGTTCTTCCCTTGGCAAGTTGGCAAATGGACGCTCAACATCGAAAAATAGGTAACGACACGTCCTTTTTATTAATAGTTTTCTAATCGTTTTTCTCAGTTTGCGTGACGCATTTGTCTGAGCCAAACCAGGCGTGTTTTGATCGATAGCATAATACGGTATGATTGCTTTTCTCCGATCAGGATAGAAAGCGCAGATCAGGAAACCGATAACTTCTCCATGGTACTTAGCTACGAGGAAGAAATCTTCTACACGTATGGGACGGTTCTCCTTTGGAACTTCCGGCTGATGAAGATATTCCCACATATCCTCTTCCGTGTAGTCTGATTTCTTTTTGAAGTGTTCTAGGTAGAGCTTTACCAAACCAGCCGCGTCATCATCGAGAGAGTTTTCTACTCGCTTAATCGACACACGATCCTTAATTTTTCGATCATAGATTAAGGAAGTCACGATGCCCGCGACGATGGCTCCAACCACACCTACTATCGGCATTACTACTTCCATATCGATCCCCTCAAAATTCTTAGAAAGGCAACATTTCGGCAAGCTTCTGGACAGTCAAAAGCTCACTCCGGATTAGAACGGTCAAAAAGTATTTCCCGAAGCTAAAATCTTAGCTAGCTGAACCGAAAGAAAATCATCCCCCATTGTGGTGGGCTTTAAAGTTCTTCCCCAAGCGACTCGTTCAGCATCGGGCAAGGCACATGAGATACTCATTAATCGCCGTTGTTCCCAGCGGTCACGAGCATCAAATGACTCTCTCATCGTTTTGAACTCCGTTCGAGTTATTTTTTCTTTCAATCCCTCAAGTGCGATCATTGCTGGATATGAACTTGATTCGACATTACGGTTTCTACAAATAAAAACCAGTGCATCTTTCCGATAGTACGCGTCGGTGGCCAAGAAGGACGCAAGCGAAGCCTGATACCAGTCGAAAGAACCAGCTTCTGAGTTTAATACCATTTTTAGATAGAAATCAGCTATTCGCTCCCGATTCGCCTCCGGGATGTTAAGGGCATGCTTTTTAAACATGTCTAAGAAATAATCGAGGGTATATAAATACTCACAGCACGAAACCGCTAGACTTTCCAACACATCAAATTTCTGCTGAATCAAACAGGCAATGATCAACTGCTTGATACCAAAAAATTCAGGAATTGCGGCGGCTTTCAAGGCTTCCGTCTCCACTTTAATATCAATCGCCCTAAAAGCTTCAAATTTATCCTCAGTGGGCATGACAAATGTTCTCGCAACACGGTTGTAACCACCAGTGAGCAGGGTAACCTCTTTAATAACCGCTTCCGCTTCCCCTGAATTGCGTTCCTCAATAGGATCGTCCTCCTTATGAGCGACATAAAGCTTCGTTTTCGCAGAATTAAGCATTAATCCTTCGCGAAATAGGCGGTTGGTCAGAAGGCTAAGCCATTTCTGAGCGGTTAAGAGATTAGGGGCGAACATCCTAAAATCATCTACATACCTGATAAAGTTAACTCCTTCGCTGAGCAAATAATTATCTATATCAATCAAGGCGGCTTCGGCTAAAATACGACTTGCAGCGTTTCCCACGGGAAGTCCATAGCTGTCCTTTTTTGACCATAGGAGGAGTAGAGAATTTAGCTTGGTTGAGATCTCATCTGAGACACCAATATCCTGAAGTGTTGATTCAAGTCTATGGAGATTCACTCGATCGTAAAAGGATGCGATATCGCACTGAACGATGTAAGAACAGTCATCCTTATTTGCCAATTCTTTAATCTTTTCGCGCCACGTTTGATAGTCGATATCTTGATTAAAAATTTGGCTTCCGTTCGGATAAAAGCGATATGAGAAAACAATTTGAGCATCGATAGGTATGCGAGCATCTTCGATTTCGTCGGCAATCATCAATACCAGCGTGGTAAATTTGGCAAGGCATGCGGCATCAATTATTGCAGCCTTGCGATAATCAAAGACATTTCGATTCTTGGGTGTCAAAACGTGTTTGATCGCAGTAAAGCCCATTCGGTTTACGTGGTCTAACGATAATTTGATTTTGGTCTCTTCAATAAACTCAGCTCGCCTCGCGGCGATAAATCGGTGTTCGAGCTGTTCTTTAGTAATGTCGCTAAGTCCAAAATCGGCTAAGTAATTAACGGCTAGTTGTGCTGCATCATCAAGATTCATATTAAAGGGAAGTTGAAATTTTCTAACGTTTCGCAGAAAGTTTAGCGGCGCGGTATCGCGCCGCTTTTATTAAGAGAAGAGAACCCGCCCACTAACGCAGGCGGTTCTGACATGAACGTTAAGGCGTTGGTGGTGGTGGTGGGGTGTATTTTTTTGTTTTTACGTGGCTGGCGGATTTCCATGATGCCAGGGCCGCGACGTCGCCTTCGAAGACGTTTTCGATGATGAAGCCGGCGGTGCGGATGAGTTGCATTAGGTCATCGACTAGGGCGAGGGTGAGGGCGCGTTTGCCTACTTTTTCGCCGGTGGCTTGGGATTGGAGTTGGGTGACGGCTTCGAAGGCGTCGGCGTTGGCGTCGCACTGAGCGATCCAATCGACTGGTGCTCCGTAGGCCGCGATGATGGCGTCGTCGGTGGCCCCGCCGATGGCAAAGCTGCGTCCGGCGGCGAGGAGCTGCTGATGCGACATCCCGCGGTTAAAGCGGTAACGGTCGCGGGTGCCGGGAATGTCAAATTCGGCGGCCCGGGCGGCGGTGCGGACAGGGTCCATCTCGTCTTCGAGATCGCTGCGTTCGGAGCCCTTGACGTCGGTCGCAGAGTAGCCTTCGCTCTCGGCGGCCTCTTGCTCGCCGGCGGTCGTTTCGAGCTCATCAACCTTTGCAGTCATGGCGATCGATTTTGCTTTAAAGATGCCGCCCGTGATGAGCGCTTTGAAATCGATAAACCACTGACGGCAACGCTGGCCACACTCAAGGTTTCGGCGTATATAATCGTTCATTGTAGGTATGAACCTCCTATATTTATTGAATTTACCGTGAAATTGCTGCGGTTTTTTGATGATACTCGGATTTATTTTGATGTCAAGCCTCCTGAAAGGAGAGAACCACCCCGTCATTTCGACCAAAAGCGTCGAAATGCCACCCCTCCTTGGTAAGGAGGGGAGCCAGATGTGCTTTGGAGCGATCGCGCGGTGCTTTAGGACAGTTGCGCGGAGCTTGCTGGTAGTTGCGCCAGCCTTGGAGCAGTTGCGCGGAGCTTCGTGGTAGTTGCGCCAGCCTTGCCGGTAGTTGCGCAGACCTTGACGGCGTTTGCGCCGGGCTTGCTGGTGTTTGCGCGGAGCTTGACGGCGTTTGCGCTAGCCTTGGAGCAAATGCGCCGTGCTTGACGGTAGTCGCGCTGACCTTGCTGGTAGTTGCGCGGTGCTTTTTGCTGTTTGCGCCGAAATTTTTGGTGATCTGGCGAACTGGCCGCCCGCTGCTCCCACCACCCCGTCATCCGAGGCTGATACCACCCCTCCTCAGGCAGGAGGGGAGTAGGCGGTACTGACATATTATTCCTTTGGCTTTTTCGAACTTAATCCGAAGAAGCTCTTGATCGACTTCATTACGCCTTTTTTGGTGCGGGATTCTTCGTCGTCGGCGTGGGCTTCGATCTGGGCGGTGAGGAGGGCACGGCGCTCTTCGACGAGTTCGCTGATCGATCCGACGAGGACGGGGTTGCTTTCGAAGATGGGCGCGAGGCCGGATTTATCGATACGCAGGACCTCGGATTCCTCAAACGCGACGACGGTCGCCGAACGCGGTTGGCCGGTGAGCAGGCTCATTTCGCCAAAGAAATCGTTTTCTTTCAAAGTCGTCAGTGTTTTTTGATAGGACTTTTCGGGGATCTGCACCTTGACCGTTCCGCTGATGACAACGAACATCGAGTGGCCCTCTTGGCCTATGTTGACGATATTTTCGCCCGGAGCATAGACGCGGGTCGTCGAGGCGTTTGCGAGCCGCTCGATCTCTTCGTCGGACAGCGGGGCAAAGATCGAGACGCGGCTGAGGCGTTCGGCGATGGTGTTAAAGACCTCTTCGGCAGGAACCTCGACGGGCTTTGGCTCAACGTGAACGGTGCGTGTTGGATAGGCGAACTGGATGCCTTCGCGTTGGAAAACGTACCAGATACGCTGGCGAATGAGCGCGTCGGTGTCGTGCTGCATGCGGTAATCTTCGAGCCAGTATTTGACCTCAAAATCGATGCCGTCGGACGCGAGATTGCGGATGCGGACGACGGGACGGATCTTTTGCGAAACATTTTCGACCTGACGGACGGCGTCGCGGACGACCTGGATCGTGCGCGCCGGGGAATGTGAATAAAGCGTATTAAAGAAGACGAGCTTGGCGTTGAGATTGTCTTTGGGTGCGACCTCTATCGTCTCTTTGCCAAGGACGGAGTTGCTGATGACGATGAACTTGTTTTGAAACGTGCGGATCTTAACGCCGCGCCACGACACGGTTTCGACCACGCCTTCGCCGCGTCCGGGGATGATGATCACATCACCGACGACGAACGGCTGATCTGCCTGTAAGGCGACGCCCGCAAACAGATTACCGAGCGTATCCTGCAACGCCAGACCGACGACGATACCGATGATCGTCGATCCGGTAAACAGCGGTGCGAGCTGGACGCCGGGGAACTGCGACTGAAAGATGATAAAGAAGGAAACGATGTAGATGATGATCGAGAGAATGGTCTTGAGCAGCGACGAGACTTCGCCGGGTTCGTTGTTGCGATACGCCGTTTTGACGACGAGATAGCCGACAAAACGAACGATCGAGATGACGAGCGCCATCCAGAGCAGGATCTTAACGATGTGGAGGACGTTGACGACAAGGCCGATCGTCGTTTCGGTCATTTTGGACGGAGCCGTGACGCCTTCGGGGACAGTTACACTGCCGTCATGCTCGATGACATACTTAAATTGCCCCGCCATGTAATCGCGGATCGCGTCCTCGACAAACGGAAAGGCGATCAGGATCAGCATGAGCACTGACGCAAAGATCAGGAAATAGACGAGTTTCTTACGTATCTCAGTTGCAGCCATAATTTACGCTAAAACATATCAGCAATCGTTTTCCCAATCAACGCCAAAGACAGGCATGAGACAGTGATAGTGACGAGCCAGGCGAAAATATTGAGCACCGGGCCGTTTTTACGCTTGCCCATGATCTCGGCGTTGTTGGCGAGTTTGACGATGGCAAAGAGGATGATCGGGAGCAATAAACCGTTTATTGTCTGCGTCGCAAGGAGCAAACGGATCTGCGGAATGCCCGGGATCAATGCGACGAGGGCTCCGATAACGATCAGCGATGTGAAGATGCCGAGAAAGATCGGGGCTTCGCGGAATGATCTGGATAATCCTTTTTCAAAGCCCAAAGCTTCGCTTAGGCTGTACGCGGTCGCAAGCGGCAGCACGCCCATCGCAAGCATTGCCGCACCGAATAGGCCGATGCCAAATAGGTATTTAGCATAGACACCGGCGATCGGTTCAAATGCCTCTGCCGCTGTCGCCGCCGAATCGATAGATGTAATGCCATTATGATGGAGCGTCGCCGCCGCACAGATGACGATAAACCCCGCGATCGCACAGGCAAAGAGCGTCCCGACGATCACATCCGCACGCACCAGCGGCAGATCTTCCTCGTCCATGCCTTTTTCAACGACCGACGATTGGACATACACTTGCATGAACGGCGTGATCGTCGTTCCGATTAGCGCCATCAGCATAAAAAGATAACCGGCGTCGTGGCTGATATTGGGACTGAGGAAACTCTCACCGACTTCGGCCCAGTTGGGTTTGGCGAGATATGCGGAAACAATGTACGAGAGAAATACGAGGGACATCGCGAGGAAAACGCGTTCGACACGTTTCTGCGTGCCTTTGACGACGAGCCACCAGATCAAGATAGCTGTCACTGGGACTGCGAAATAACGTGAAATACCGAAAAGCTCCGCAGCCTGTGAAATGCCGACGAATTCAGAGATGATCACGCCTGTATTCGCGACAAACAGGGCCGTCATTATGAACGCCGTCCAGCGTACGCCAAACTGTTCGCGGATCAGATCGGCTAAGCCTTGGCCGGTAACGACGCCCATGCGGACGCACATCTCCTGCACGATGATCAGAGCGACGACCATCGGTATAAACACCCACAGCAGCGTGTAGCCAAATTCGGCTCCCACGGTCGAATAGGTCGCAATGCCGCTGGCGTCGTTACCGGCGTTTGCGGCGATGATCCCGGGGCCAAGTATGGCGAGATAGGTTAGAAAGCGGTACTCAGATACAGCTCGACGGAGGCGCGACGGGACACGGCGCACAGTTTGCACAAACTTTTTCGGTGAAAAGCGTGTCAGATCCATTTCTACTACTTCCGTCGTCGATCATATTTCTAAAGCCCGCGTGTGGGTGAGGGCATAACGATAAAAAATGACTATAACTCATTTTATTGCGAATGAAAAAACGTAACAAATTATGACGGCAAATTTGTCGCTAAACGAGACATTTGTTAGAGTTCGAATATTATGACGAACCAAATCCGACGCGTCTTTGCCGCAATCTTTCTTTTTTCGCTGACACTTGTCCTGTTACCGTCTTTTTTTACGGTAAATGCCGCGTGGCCGGAGCCTGTTCGTGGGAAGAACGGCATGGTTGCTTCGCAGCATGAACTGGCTTCGCAGATCGGTGTGGATATTTTAAAGAAAGGCGGGAATGCTGTTGACGCCGCGATCGCTGTGGGGCTGGCGCTCGCGGTAGTTTACCCGGAGGCTGGGAACATTGGCGGCGGCGGGTTTATGGTGTTTCGCGATAAGAAAGGTGAGTTTCACGCGATCGACTATCGAGAAATGGCTCCGGGTGCGGCGACTCGGGATATGTACGTTGATTCGAAGGGCGAACTGATCCAGGGCGAGGGAAGTTCGACAGTTGGATACCGCGCGTCGGGCGTTCCCGGGACGCTGGCGGGTTTTGAGTTGGCATTTAAGAAGCACGGCAGCGGAAAGGTGAGTTGGCGGCAGCTCGTCGAGCCCGCGAGATTGCTCGCACAGAATGGTTATGTGCTGTCGCATCGCCTCGCAGAGCTTTTTATTTCGTACAAAGACACGCTTGAGCGTTATCCTGAGTCGAAACGAATATTCTTACGCGACGGAAATTATTTCAAAGAGGGCGATACGCTCAAACAACCTGAGCTTGCTGCCACACTTGAGCGAGTTGCACGCTTTGGAGCCCGCGAATTTTACCACGGCCAGACCGCCAAACTCATAGCCGCCGATATGAAAGCCAACGGCGGGCTGATAACGGAACAAGATCTCAAAAACTACGTCGCCAAAGAACGTCAGCCGTTGAGAGGCAGCTATCGCGGTCACGAGATCGTATCGATGCCGCCGCCATCTTCGGGCGGAATGGTGATGTTCGAAACGCTGAACATCCTCGAAGGTTACGATTTGCGTGCCCTCGGCTCAAATACAGCCGCGAAATATCATCTTTACATCGAAGCCTCGCGTCGAGCGTTCGCCGATCGAGCGGAGTATATGGCAGATCCTGATTTTGCTGACGTGCCGGTTGGTAAGCTCATCGACAAGGCCTATGCAAAAGATCGTCGAAACACCATTCTGCTCAACAAAGCCACGCCAAGCCGTGATGTTAAATTTGGTACGGTCGCCGGCCGCGAACCTATGGAAACCACGCATTACACGGTAGCCGACAAGGACGGTATGATCGTCGCGAATACATATACCATCAACGATCTATATGGCTCGCGGGTCACAATTAAAGGCACGGGAATCCTGATGAACGACGAAATGGACGACCTCGCTGCACGTCCCGGCAGGCCGAATCTGTTTGGCTTGGTCCAAGGCGAACGGAACAAGGTCGAACCCAAGAAGCGCCCTTTGTCGTCGATGACGCCGACCATTGTGATGAGGAAGGATGGTCGAACCTGGTTCGCTCTCGGAGCACGTGGCGGACCGCGCATTATCTCTGCCGTCATGCAATCGATCATTAACGTGATCGATTACGATATGAACATTCTCGAAGCGATATCAGCCCCGCGAATGCACCATCAATGGCTGCCGGACAGCATTATATGGGAGCAAAACGGAATTTCGGCAGATACGTTAGCTATCATGAAGGGCTACGGACATATATTTAACGAGACTTCAGGCCATGTGGCAACCACGACCGGAATCATGATCGACGAAAAGGGTATTCGTTTGGGTGCAATAGATCCGAGAAGTGACGGTAAAGCGATCGGTTATTGAGGCTTCTCGTTTTCGTCGAGCAGTTGCGTAGTGCTTTCGGTAACGCTTGTCGGTTGCAGGTCGTTGGTGTCACGCCAGTTTCCGGCCCCAGGAGTGAAATAGTTTGCCGCAGGTGTGGATAACTGCGGAGGTAAAGCGTTTGCCTTGACGGAGCTCAGCGTATTGGCTCCAGCAAGAACTTTTTCTTCGAGCGTGGGAACGCCCGGTTCGGACGATTCGAACATCAACGCGTAGGCCATACGTAATAGACCCCCCATAAAACAGACAACGACGCCAATACCTGCGGCAATCGGCTCGGCGTTAAATACTAACGAGATCATTCCCAATAATGGTGCAACAAGAAAGGTCATGAGGAACAGGAAAAGACCTTGTTTAAGTCCTCGCTTTCTCGGTGATTGTGTCGACGTGCGAGTTGTCGCCAACGGATTGACGCCGCCCGTATGTAAGAGTTCTCCAACCCCCGCCAAAGGAAAACCGCAACGCGAACAGTAGTTCGTGTCCATTGAGATCTTTTCCTGTCCGCATTGGGGGCAAAACATCAGATTATCTTGTCATCCTTTTCCAAAAGCCGCGTGGTGCTTTCGGTCACGCTCGTGGGTTCGAGATCTTTGGTGTCGCGCCATGAGCCAGCCGGACGCGGAGCGTTATACATATTTGCCGGTATCGATTGCTGCGGCGGCAGAGCATTTTGCCCACTAGCACCATACATCGGTGGTTGTTGAGGGTGCTGAAACTGCGGCAGCGAGGTGATCGACGGTTTTGAGCTTGGCAGAAAAATGAGCGAGGCGAGAATTATCATCATCGCCCCGAAAACACCTGTTATAGCGATAATGCCGATCAGCTCGTCGGGGGCATTGAGGATGCCGAAAAAAGCTGTCGAGAACATGGTAAGAAAGATAAACCAAAGTGTCCCAAATACAACGCCGGACTTTTTTGTGAAGAATTTTTTCTTTTGATTGAGCTGGGCAAGCTGGGGCAGAAAACCGCCGTGTGCCAAAACCTCAGCGACGACGCCGAGCGGTAAACCGCATCGCGAACAAAATTTTGTCTCGCTAGAAACTTGTTGTTGCCCACAGCTAGGACAGTGCATTGCGTCGCTCCGTTATTAAAGAGTTCGTTAAGGTCTCAATCCTTAACGAATTCTTGCACGAAAAAGTTCGTTGTGCAAAAGTTTACGGCCCAATCTACAGCCGTGGCAGCTTCTCGTCCGTCAGCACTTGTAACAGAGCAAATGCCCGGCCTTGAAAATGCGATGCTAGGTCGATGGTTTCGAGGAGAATCTCGGCTAGCGGACGGAGCGTTTCGGGGGCGGGGATTTGTTTTTTCAGATCGTCGTCAGAGGTAAAAAAAGAGAAGCCTTTGGCGCGCGTCGCTTCGACTTCGTCGAGGTATGCGGCGATGAGACCTTTGTTGACGAGTTTTTCAGGTAGCGTCCATTCAAAAGGATCGTCCCACAACCGAGCTGTGATCCCGCCAAAAGTCTTTTCGACCATCGCTGCAGAGCGGAGAATGTATTCGCCGCAAGAAAACGGTGCCATCTCGCCGCGTGTTTCGCGGGGGCGTTTGTAAAGCAGATTAATAGGAACCCGTGCAAGCAGATCACGGGAACGGGCGTCGATCGCGGCAAAGCGTTGGTCGAATGCTGAAATAAGCGAGTTCATAGTAAAGAGCGGCCGCACGTCGCGAACCGCCCAATTCTATCATTCAATTATTGTTCGGCGAATTACCGCTTACCGTAACGTCTATCTTTCTCGTAGATGCCGAGCCCGTAATTGCGGCCTTTCCAGTTGACGCCGGTACCAAGCCTGCCTTTGACCCCGACCTCTGCGCCCTTTTGCGGAACATTGCCGTCCGTCACAAGCACCCAGATCGCTCCCGTTCCGTCGTCGATCTTATATGCCCCTCCGCCGATCTTCGTTCCGGGGATCGATAGGCCGTAGCTGTCTTTGACGACGCCCGCGACAACAACCTCTTTATCTTGATATTTGCCTGGGTTTGCCTCAATATCAGCGATGCTGGTCCGTTGCGGACAGCCAGTCGCAAACATCGTGAGTGCCGTGATCGTTACTAGCAAAAGTGCCGTTGTGATAGTTTTCATCGATTTTCCTCTCCGAATAAATTGGGGAGTGCAAACGTCTTAGAGATTCGTTTATCGCGTCAAAGTTTGCCATAAATATTATTTTCTGTAATGCTGAACTCGTTTCTACAATGCCGGACGAAACCACACAGCGATCACAACTCTCGGTTTGTTCGAGTCTCTCGGACGACACGTGGCATAACCTAGCGGGGCCAAATGCTTTTGAAAGTTGGCATTTCGATGCGTTATCGGATGATGGCCGCGAAGCTGTGGTGATCGCCTTTTACGACAACTACGTACTCTCGCCCCGGTTTCACTCAAACACAAACGCTCCCGCAAACGTCATTCGCTCCGGCAAGCACCGATTTCCTGCGGTTTCTTTTGTCTATTCGGTCGATGGACGGCCTGTGTTCAATTCGGTCAATGAATATATCGATGGAGATTTTCGCTCGGGGCCGGATAGTGGCTGCGTCGTGGCGGGATCGTCGTTCCGTATAGATACGACATCGTATGGCAACGGTTTTTTTGTTACTGTCGATGCCCGGACTGCTGGTGGGCGACGCATCCGTGTGGAGATGGAATGGCTATTGATCGAATCCGACCTGTTGGCGGCAGCGGGTGAGCGAACATCTGGAATTTGGAACCTCGTTGCTCCGCGTGCGGATGTCAGCGGCAAGATATTGTTAATTGGCCGTCGAGGTAAGATACACAAGACGGTGCAATTTCGCGGCACGGGCTATCACGACCAAATTTCAAGCGAGAACGTGCACTACCGCGAACTTGCCTCGAGAATGTGGGGACGTGCGCATTTTATCGATTCGACTGTTGTTTTCGAACGCCACGGCGGTGTTCAAGATAGCGCGGCTGCCGGGAAGTTTTTCCTTATTCGAGATGGAAATATCCACGAACGTGACGCTTCGTGCGAGGTTAGTGAACACAAACGCGACAGATGGGGGCTGAACGTTCCTCGTCGTATCTCGTATGTGTCCGACGATCAGATAAAGCTTCGGATCAAGCCGACTACGACGATACGCTCGGGGTTCTCTGAGGTAAAGATGCTCGGTGAGATCACACTGGGTTTGCGTGACGGTAAACCGCGAAAGACCATCGGGATCGTGGAGTTTGTTGATCCGCGTCGGATGAGCAATCGATTATCGCGGTGGATAACCGACCTGCGTATCGGGCGGAACGGAAAGGCCCCGGTGTTCTAAAAGCTAGTTCCAGCGTTTGAGTTTTCGGATTACGTCGTTCGAGATCTGCGTTGCCTGTTCGACCGGCATCTTAAATTCCTTGCTCATAAAATCGATCGAGCTCTGCACCATCGCATCGACGGTCTGGTCCGGGTTCGTGAGGCCACCGTCCGAAAAACAGAACAAGCAATATTCCGATACCGGCGAGCCATCTGTATTGGTACCGTAATTTTTAAGTTCATCCGACAGGGGCATCCCGCAGCTCTGGCATCTGATCTTGTCGTCCATATTTATCGTAGTTTGACCGCAGTTCCGTACGCGAGAACCTCGGTGGCTCCTTGTGAAAATTCGGTCGCGTCATAACGCATACCTATGATGGCGTCGGCTCCGATCTCGTGGGCGTGTTGTACGAGACGGTTAAACGCCTCTTTGCGCGCCTCTTCGCAAACGAAAGACCATTCCTCAATGTTGCCGCCGGCAAGCGACTTTAGGCCGCCGACAATGCCGCGTCCTATGCCGGTCGCACGCACGACAATGCCGCGAACGACCCCTAAATACTGTCCGATCTGCCGATCCTGAATGTCAAAACCTGTTGTGACGATCATTAGTTTCCCCTCAAAAATGCGTTGTTTTTAGATATCAAACAGACTATAATTCCGAGCAAATGTCAAATAGTTGCCCGATCGACCAAGCACCGTAAACGGCGGAGGAATTATACGCAGCGTTAATTACAACTTGAATCAGATACGTACAGGAGCAGTATGCGCGGCGGTGATCTCGATGATCATATTTTCAAGCGACTATACGGTCTCAGACGCCGCGTTGTTACAAACGTACCCCACGACGAAAACCTCTGACGGACTTCGTACTGTCTCTGTTGAAAACGAAGAAGGCCGCGTCACGGTAAAGATACCTGATGACATTCGCACCGGCGACAAGATCTCAGGCACACTCGTCACCGAACCAAAGGGTGCAACCAAAGATGAACAGGAAGCGAATCTCGCAGCGCTCAGAAAGCGGCGGTTGCGTTTAATGTTGGCAAAGGCAAGCGGCGGCACGACGGACCCGGTCGTAATAAGCGTGCCGCTCACTACTGGCCAGACCTCGACAGTCAAAACGGAGGCAAAGCAGGGGAATACACTGCGGATCGAGTTTACCGCGTCGGGGCCCGTTACATTGGCGACTGACGGCTCAGGCATCAAGGAACTTGGCCGGGCACTGATACCCGTCGACCTCGTCGACACTGCTCAATCAACGCCGGAACCGACGCCAAAACTCCCGGTCAAAAAGACGCCGGGTCTGTCGTTTGCCTCGCTTGCGGACTATGACACGCTCGGCGAGCCGCAGCAGACCCAGCAATTCGAAACTCCTGCACTCGGACAGACCGGGCGTCCAATCGAGATCAAGGGGGCGTTTGACGGTAATAGCTCGAATACAAACGTCAGCGTCGAAGTGCCGAACGTTAACCTGCCGGTCGATGTCATTGCCGAGTCACCGCGTAAATCCATCGTTGCAAATCCGTCCAATCTGATCGGCCTCGGTACGATCAGTATTGACGAAAGCGGCCGCAAGTTTTCGGCACCGTTCCGTAATATAGGCGTTGGTCTTTCAGCCCCAAAGACCAGCCTCATCAAAGGCGAAAAGACCGAAATGCGTGTTGAGGTCTCGGGACTTGCGGGCATTACACAGCCTGTGCAGATGACGTTAAGCTCGTCAGGGGTTGTGACGATGTCGGGCGGTTCGTTTCAGCAGATCACGATCAAACCTTCGGATGTATCTAACGGCAGTTACGTCACGACGAGAACCATCACAGGGTTGCAAGCCGGTGGTTGGGGAGCGGTCGCGACTGTTATAGTGCGGGATTTTGATATTACGTTACAGGATGATGCTGATCCGCGACGTCGCATTGCCATTAATAGTTTTACCGGAGCCTTCATGTTGTCGGCAGCCGCGGCGGAGGTAGTGAGGGGAAAGGGTAAGGCCGAAATGAAGGATTGCGTGCTCACATTTGAAAGCAAAACGGATGGCCGCAATATCTCGGCCACGATCGACCGCTGCCAGCGTACTGGCCGATCGACCATTGAGATGATCAAGGGGCAGCCGAAGATCCTTATCAATGATTCGGCCACTGACGATAATCTATCCCCATGATCGGAGTGCACTTAGAAATTCGAAATTCCTAATTCGTAATTCGTAATTCGAAATTGAAAAGTGGTAGCGCGTAGGGGAGTTGAACCCCTCTTTCCAGGTTGAGAACCTAGCGTCCTAACCGATAGACGAACGCGCCGGTTAAACGAATTAAGAGTATAAAAGCCATCGATCTAATGCGCAAGCCGACCCGTCACGGGAAATAGCGGTAAACTCACAGGGTGAGCATATCCAACTAAAAAAAGGCCGCGAGCGTGATGTTCACGGCCTTTCTCTTTTTTACTCCCCTCCTGGACAGGAGGGGTGCGGCTTTAGCCGTGGGGTGGTAGATACGTTGCTCAATCCAAATCGTATCAACCACCCCGTCATCGCAAAGCCGATGCCACCCCTCCTGTCCAGGCGGGGAGTTTACGGATTCACCGTCACATATGTCGGGTCTGAGGGTTCGCCGACTTGTTCGTTGTTCTTTAATAGGATGGCGCGGACGAGGATGCGTTCGGGTTCGCCGGGGGTTGTGGGGGTGATGGCGAATTCGCATGGGTTCGAAGTCGCGAACGCCCCGAGTTCCCACACGCTCGAACCGGCTCGTTGAAATTCGACCCTATATCCCGGCATCCCGAGTCGCGTGACATCGACCTTGAGTTTGTACGGAGCGGACAACGCAGATGCCTTGATGACAGGCTTGAGCGTTTCTTCGGGTGCTTCGGCCTTTTCGCCGGGGATGATGCCGAGAGCGGCGCCGATCTCGGCGGTGTATGTTGCCGAGAGCAATATACGGCTGCGAAGATTGTCGAGCCGCTCAAAGATCCCGGCGGGACGTTTGTTTGGCGGTTGCGTAAAGTTTTCGCTCGGAAACACCGGCGCCGGATCGCCCGTATTGCCCTCGGTCAACGAGATGCGAAAATCGATGATCGCCTTCTTAAAATTTTCGGCCGTCACCGTCGTCTTGCCGATGGACTGAAAATCGTCGTTGTCCTCATTGACCGCCGTCACATCCGCCGCCAACCCAAGTATCGCCGCATAATTAGCAAACTGCGCCGCAAAATTAGCAAACCACAACAACCTCTCCGCCAGACTGGACGGGAACCATGTTTTCGAAGGTATCATCTTTTTTTCGCTCCTATTGTTAGATTGGTGTCCGCAGGCTTATCAACGAGTGAAAAGCCTGCGGACTACGCTTGAGAGCAAAATTTCGGTGACAAATTGAGTGTTTGGGGAAGTGTGGGCTGTGGCTTCGGGTCGGGTCGCCCTCCATGATCTGACATCCGTCGTGTGACGGATTGCTTAAGACAATTCGCGGATGGTCGAACCTGACCGGAATACACGCTGTCCGTGTTTCCTCAAAAACCGTATTTGCCACCCGAATTTGTCTTAAGCGAGAAAAGTATAGCCGTTTGCGTTCAGAAATTGCAACAGTTAATTTGCCCAACGCGTTCGGCACAAAAGAAATCGCGGTTTCCAGCGTGGAAATCGCTTTGGGCGAACTGGAAATCACGATTTCCTGACTGGAAACTGCTTTGGACGAACTGGAAATCGCAATTTCTGCGTAGAAATCGCGTCAGGCAGACTGGAAATCGCGATTTCTGCGTAGAAATCGCATCGGGCCGACTAGAAATCGCGATTTTCACCGCGCAGATCGCGTCTGTCAGTCCACTATCCACCGTTCACCGTCCGTTGATCACTATTTCCAGCCAGTGTTTATGGGTTTTGAAACCGTCGGAGACGGTGAAATACTTGTAGCCCACATCGCGAGATGTGGGTAAGGTGCTCGACAACGTTACGAACCGTCGGAGACGGTGACATAACAACTCATGCAGAATATTATGCCGCCGTTTCCAACGGCTCTATTATTTTGTTGATCCGTCCCACATCTCGCGATGTGGGCTACAAATATACCGTCCGCTCCGCAGACTCAGTAATCAAAGGTCAGGCAGTGCGATCTTTCCGCCGCTCCGATCCCCAAAAACCCCGCCCAACACCACCCCGCCTATGCTAACATTCTAAAAATGAAGACATATCGCACAATCGCAGGCTATACCACAGTCTTTTGTGCAGTAGCGATTCTACCCATACTATTTTTCGGCTGTTCAATCCCAAGGATAGATAAGACATATCAGAAATTAGACGCCGAGCTCTCCGAGCGATCTAAGGAACTTAAAGTGGGAATGAGCCGAGAGCACGTCGAGAAAATTATGAAAGTTGCTCCGTGCAAGTTTTTCTTTGATGAACAGCAGGAAAGGGTTACGTGGCATTGGAGCGGTCAGTGCAACAGTGCCAACCCTGTGAAGGGGCGCTTCGATGTATCAGTAATTTTTGATCGCGAGGGAAGTGCCGTCGAAATATATTCTGGATCCAATTAGTTTAGATCAGGCAATGCGATCTTTCCGCCGCTCCGATCCCCAAAAACCCCGCCCAACACCACCCCGCCTATGCTAACATCCTAAAAATGAAGACATATCGCACAATCGCAGGCTGGACCCTTGGCTTTATTCCAACATGGGGCGGGATGTCGTTAGTTATATTGATACTCCTATCATCTTGCGCTGGGGTAAAACCTCAAGGATGCGGTGAGAAAGATAAAGCATGGTCCGCTAATTTGGCCTTATGGAAATCGAAAGCAATCGGTGATTATGACGTTGTGGTTGAACGGTATAGGAATCCAATGTACGGCCACGTCCCGTTCCTTATAAAAGTGAGAAATGGAAAAAATATTTCGATGGAACCTGCCCGAGAAAATCGCGGATCGGAGTTAACCGATGGATACGAATCCGTAGCAACGGTTGAACAGATGTTCGAGACAATGAAAAAGGCTTGCGAAAGGGGAGACAATGTAGTGGCTACCTTTGACTCCCAATTAGGTGTGCCGACCTATTTTGGATTTAGCAACATAGCCGACCCGCCCGACAAAGCAGACGGCTTCAAACTTGAGAAACTGACGCCGTTTGCAAAGTAAAAGGAAAAATTGGAATCGAGGGTACGCACTGCGATCTTTCCGCCGCTCCGATCCCCAAAAACCCCGCTACGCGTTCGTTCACACTCGCCTTTCTGCCCGGCCAGATGCTCGCTCCACACTCGCATTTCTGCCGCAACCCTTTATAATAGTAGTTTGGACACCTCATCAAACAAATTACTATGACGCACACACTCTTTGATTCACGGCAAACATTCAACACCGGCAATGGCGGCACGGGGACTTTT
>JBGTII010000119.1:0-5323 GCA_041745735.1 Pyrinomonadaceae bacterium
CCGTCTTTTAGTAACAAGCTCGCCGACGACCTGTCCGCACGGGCGGCCGGTGATTTTGAGATTGTCGATGAAAGACATCGAACGCGGATTTCATCGAACATAAACAAATGAGCGAAAATAAAGGGCCGAGTCCGGAAATGCCGGACCAATTTTGGAGAAAGATTTACATCGCGGTTGTGATCACAACCATTGTGGTGATCACCGCGCTCTGGGCGTTTGGGCGCTATTTCCGATAAGAAATGAGATCACTCGATTGGGCAATTGTGGTTGCGTATCTGATCTATGTCGTCTGGGACGGCATTCGGATGACCAAGCACACCGGCACGAAAGAAGGGTATTTTCTGGCCGATCGCGGGCTGCCTTGGTGGGCAGTCGGCCTATCTGTAATGGCCACCCAACTCTCGGCAATAACTCTCGTTGGCACGACGGGCCAGGCGTATAGCGACGGGATGCGGTTCATCCAGTTTTACTATGGGCTGCCGCTTGCGATGATAATTCTTTGTGTGACGGTCGTGCCGTTCTTTCACAAGGCAAATGTCTTTACCGCGTACGAATATCTCGAAAAACGCTTTGACGTTAAAGTCCGCATCCTAACCAGTTTCTTTTTCCTGATCTCACGCGGACTCGGAGTCGGAACCATTATTTCGGCACCGTCGATCGTGCTGTCGATCGTATTTGGATGGAATCTCACCGCGACCATTTTTGCTATCGGACTTTCGACCACGATCTATACGGTTTTTGGCGGTGTACAGGCTGTAACCTGGACTGACGTCAAACAGATGTTCGTTATCTTTTTTGGCCTTGGCGTCTGCTTTGTGGTTATCTTATGGAGTTTTCCACCGGGTGTTTCGCTGGGCGATGGACTGCACCTCGCAGGCAGTCTTGGTAAGTTAAACATGGTCGATACGACATTCGACCTTAAGGAAAAATATACGATTTGGTCGGGGCTGATCGGCGGCCTGTTCCTTATGCTCGGCTATTTTGGGTGTGATCAAAGCCAGGTTCAGCGGTTCTTGACCGCCAAATCTGTCGCCGAAGGGCGGACATCCCTAATGATGAGCGCGTTTCTAAAGATACCGATGCAGTTCGGAATTTTACTCATTGGGATCATGGTGTTCATTTTCTACCAATTTTCCGCTCCGCCGATAGTTTTCAACCGCGCAGAAATAACAAAAGCACAGCAAACTGAGGGTTTTCGAGACATTCAGAGCAAGTATGACGCTGCTCATTCGGCAAGACGCGAGGCGGCAATTAATTTTTCGACTGGTGGCGAAATTGCTCGGCGGAGTTACGTTGACGCTGATAAACAATTTAATGAAAGTCGGAAAGAAGCCGTAGCTTTTGTGCGGCAGACGAGCAATCCGACATTTAACGATGTCAATTATGTTTTCCCGACATTTGTGCTAGAAAATATGCCGATCGGCGTCATCGGGCTGCTTATCGCCGCAATCTTTGCTGCCGCCATGTCATCGATCTCGGCGGAACTTAATTCTCTTGCTACTGCCACAACCATTGATTTTTACAGGCGGCTGTACAAGCCCGAAGCGACGGACGCTCACTATGTAATGGTCGGGCGTGCGACGACGTTTATTTGGGGAGTATTTGCGTGCATCGTAGCGTTGTTTGCGACCAATTTGGGATCGCTAATCGAGGTCGTGAATAAATTTGGCTCGTTTTTTTACGGCTCGCTGCTCGGTGTGTTTGTACTAGCCTTTGTCGTCAAAAGGGCAAGGGCTCGTGGAGCCTTTTTTGGCCTGTTGTGTGGCATTGCTTCGGTCTGGATAGCAAGTTTGGTTACCGATATCGAGTTCCTTTGGTTTAACGTAATTGGGTGCCTTGTGACGGTATTTTTCGGTTATCTGATAAGTTTGACGGTTCGCAAAGACCCAGAGTCTGATGAGCCGATCGAGACTTTGATATGAGAATTAGAATTGTGGTCAATGCAATTAATACAGTGGTGGCTTTGGCGATCTTTTCGCTATTGCTAATGTCCGTGCAGACGCGGGCGCAGGTCCGCCCTGTAAATGATTACGGAGCACTCGGCCTTGCCCAGCTATTAAAACGCCTCAACACTACAGCCAGCGTGATGATGATCGGCGCCCATCCCGACGATGAAGAATCAGCTTTGCTTGCTTACCTAGCCCGAGGCGAGAATGCCCGAACCGCATATTTGTCACTCACACGTGGGGACGGCGGACAGAATATCATTGGTCCCGAACTTTTCGAGTCTCTCGGTGTAATCCGCACCGAGGAATTATTACAGGCACGCCGCCTCGACGGTGCCGAACAGTATTTCGCACGGGCATTCGATTACGGCTTCTCAAAAACGCTCGACGAAGCAAAAAGTAAATGGGACGAAAAAGTGATCTTGTGCGACACCGTACGAGCGATCCGCCTGTTTCGCCCACTAGTTGTCATATCGCGCTTCTCGGGCACGGCAGCCGACGGCCATGGCCATCATCAATTCGCCGGTTACATCTCGCCGCTGGCCGTAAAAGCCGCTGCGGATCCGCAACAATGCGCGCAGTCGGGCGAGCCGTGGAAAGTCTTGAAATTGTACGCCGGACAAGGATTTTCCGCGAGTTCGACCGCAACGCTCAGACTAAACACCGGTGCGTACGATGCCGTCTTAGGCCGCTCCTACTACGAGATCGCTATGGAAGGCCGTGGCCAGCACAAATCGCAAGGTGAAGGCCGTCTCGAACTCAAGGGTGATCTATTCTCAGGGTTGAATCTTAAGGAAAGCTCCGTGTCCGGAAATGCACCGGAGGTATCGCCGTTCAGCGGGATCGATATTTCGATAGCGGGAATTCCTGCGATCACAAACAATTCCGAGGAACCGGTCAAAAAGAAGGCTGCGGAATTGCAGGCCAAGATCGAAGCGGTAACTGCGAAATATCAGCCATTGGGCAAATCAGCGTTGCTTTCCGACCTAGTCGCAGCTTTCAAGCTTGCCGTCGAGTGCGAATGGTCTACTCGGCAGCCTCGGACGAAGGCGATGTTCCGTGTCGCCGAGGCAAATCTTGTCGCTGCGATTGCAAATGCAGCGGGGATTCAGATCGACGTAATGGCTGATCGCGAGACGGTCGTTCCCGGCGAGAGCATTTTTTCGACCGTGAATGTGTTTTTTCCGAAGTCAGCGGCGATCACGATAAAAGACGTTTCGCTCACGAAACCGGTCGGATGGGAAGTGACTAACGCAGAAGCTCCGATGGAATCTACACAAGGGTTTAACCGACGTGAAACGGCAAACCAGTCTGCATATTTCAATGTCAAAGTGCCCGCTGACGCGGGACCAACACAGCCGTATTGGTTCGAGGACCTGCGAGACGGCGACTTGTTTCGATGGGCCGCTAATGAAGATCAGAACCAGCCTTTTTCTCCAGCGGATATCACGGCAAAGGTAAAGCTCAATATCGACGGTACTGAGATATCTTTCGAACGCCCAGTTCAATTCCGCTACGCGGATTCCACGAGAGGCGAGATACGGCGTGATCTGAACGTGGTACCGGCTCTTTCCGTCAGCGTCGATCATAAGCTGCTCGTGGTGCCGCAGAGCAACAAACCACAGACACGAACTTTGACCGTGGGCATTACAAATAATTCGTCCAAAGCGATCGCGGGCGTCGCCGGACTGAACATCAACACGCCGGACGAATGGAAAGTGACTGCCCCGAACCGGACGTTCGACCTAAAGAAAAAAGGTGAACAGACAAGCGTTGCATTTGAGATCACGATTCCCGCAAAGACAAAGCCCGGAAGCTACAACATTTTTGCAAATGCGTCGGTCGGCGAGGCCCTAGCAACGCAGACGATGAATACGATCGTTTATCCGCACATCCAGACGCACCGCTTTTACACGCGGGCCGAGACCAAGGTCGAAGTGCTCGATCTCAAGGTCGCGCCCGTAAAGGTCGGCTACATCATGGGCAGCGGCGACGAGGTTGCGGATTCGATCAAGAAAATGGGCGTCGATGTCACGATGCTCGAGGAAAAGGACCTTGCGTCTGGCAATCTGTCGAAATTCGACACCATCATCGTCGGCATTCGTGCGACCGAAACGCGGCCCGATTTCGTCGCGAATAATCAACGTCTACTCGACTATGTAAAGAACGGCGGGCATTTGATCGTGCAATATCAACGTGCCGGTTTGCAGCAGATATTGCCCTTTCCGGTGAACGGAAATATTCGCGTCGTCGATGAGAACGCAAAAGTAACGATCTTACAGCCTGCGCATCCGGCCTTCAATTTTCCAAACAAGATCACCGACGCTGATTTCACTGGTTGGGTGCAGGAGCGGAACGCCTATAGTTTCGGTACGTTTAACGAGAAATACACGCCGCTGCTCGAATCGCATGACGCGGGTGAGCAAGAGAATAAAGGCGGGCTTGTGATCGCGAAGGTCGGGAAAGGAACTTGGACGTATTGCAGCTATTCGTTCTTTCGCCAGCTTCCTGCCGGCGTGCCCGGTGCATACCGATTATTTGCGAATATCCTGAGTATGCCGAAAGGAGAGTAGCTATTCGATCACGGCGAGGACATCGCCCGCGGCCACGGTGTCGCCCTCGGTGGCGTTGATTTTGGTGACCGTACCGGTTTTGGGGGATTTCATTTCGTTTTGCATCTTCATCGCCTCGACGACGATTACGCCGGCGCCCTTTTCAACCTCGGCACCTACCTCAACAAGGATTCGGACGACCTTGCCTGGCATGGCGGTCTTGATCTCGGCAACGCCGTCGCCGTGTTCATGATCCGCACCTGCACCGCGAAGCCGTTTCGGATCGGCGATCTCAACCTCAAATTCATGCCCGCCGATAACGACTGCCTTGCCGTCCGGCGAAACGAAAGCCTCGGTCATCTTATGGCCGTTTCGCAGAGCAAAGATACCGGGTTCGGGCTGCGAAATCTCGAGCTCGTATTCGCGCCCGTCAACGACCGCTGTGGTTTTTCCTTCAAGCTCGACGATCTCGACATCGAGCTTTTCCCCGTTGATCTTTGCTTGTAACTTCATCTATTTATTCGGCTGCGGGGTAACCCGTAAATACGGTTTGATCTCGTTCCAGCCTTTTGGGAATTTTGCTTTGGCGTCTTCGTTTGAAACTGCCGGGACGATGATGCAATCCTGACCGTCTTCCCAGTTGACCGGCGTGGCGACGGAGTAGTTGGCGGTCAGTTGAAGGGAATCGATCACACGCAGCAGTTCCGCAAAGTTCCGTCCGGTCGAAGCCGGATAGGTCAGCGTTAGTTTTACTTTTTTATCGGGTCCGATGACAAAGACCGATCGTACCGTGAACGTGTCGCTGGCGTTTGGGTGGATCATGTC
>JBGTII010000120.1:0-15576 GCA_041745735.1 Pyrinomonadaceae bacterium
CGGCTGCGGCCGATCATGTCGATATTGAGTTGGGCGACAACCTGTTTGATATCAACGGTAGGAAACTTGTTGAAATATTCACTGCCCCAAAGCCCTTTTTCTTCTCCTGCGTGCCATACGAAAAGGATCGAGCGTTTTGGGCGTTTGGGCGCCTTTGACAGAGCCTCGGCGATCGACAGCACGGCGACAGTGCCCGAACCGTCATCATCCGCACCGTTAAAGATCTTGTCCGGACCCGGAGCGTTTGGGTTGATACCGACATGATCGTAATGGGCACCGATGGCGACCATTTCATTCTTGAGCACTGGATCGCTGCCTTCCCAAATGGCAACGACGTTTTGCGTCCAGGCAGTTTCGGATTTGATGCCGATGCTGAAATTAAAGTCTTTGGTCAGCTCGAACGGAGTCGTATAACCCGTCAGCGGGTTTCCGGCTTCGCCTGCAAACATAGCGTTCGCAAGCTTTTCTGACGCCAAAAACACGGTCGGTGCCAGGCCTGTCTGAGCGGTGGGCTGTGGTTGTAGCTTGTCAACATACATACGGCTGCGGCCAAACATCTGCGTAACGGCTCCCCAGTTGGCAGTGAGAAATTTTGACGAGAGCACCATGACGCCTGCCGCACCATTTTCACGGGCGTATGCCGCGGCGTCGGCCCAATCTTTTCCGCGTGTTCCGGTGAGGTCCGTTTGGGTAATGCCTGCGGGCATGGGCACGAGATTGCGTCCGCCCATAGGGCCTTCACCAAACACGGCAATGATCTTGCCCTTGACGTCGAGCCCCGCATACGGGTTCAGATTCTTAGATTTGACCATCCAGCCGTTACCGGCAAAGACGATCTTTGCGGTCATCTTGCCGGTCGTGTTGCCCGATGCTCGGACGATATCGTCACCGTAAGAATATTTTTGGCCGCCGATCTCAACCGACGTTGCCGTCGGGTCTATAGCGTCGCGTTTGAGCGCCATTTTTTGGTAGAAAGTGCCGTCGTCGCCAGCGGGTTTGAAACCCCAACGCGACAGGTTCATGCCGATGAATTTCGCTGTCGTATCGAGCCCGCGTGAGGGGGTATCGCGGCCCTCCATTTCATCTGAGGCGACAAAGTAAAGATAGTCGCTCAGTTGTTTGGCGGTGACGCCCTCGACGATCTTTTTCTCGTCCGCCGAGATCTTGATCGCTGGGGCGGCCGCTTGGCCAAATGCCGATTGCACCGCAAACGCGGCGATCAGTAAGTAAGCAAAAATAGTTCGTTTCATCAATTCTCCTGGAAATTATTTATTACAAATGCTGTATATGCTACGTAATTTTGGGGCTATTTGTTTCAGGCGGGGCTGCCGATGATCGCGATCTTGTTCTTGTCGGCGAGACTGATCATTTCTTCGCGGTCAAAGATGAGAGTTTTGCCGGTGGTGACCGAAAGACAGGTCGCGCCGGCGGCGATCATCGTCTCAATTGTCGATACCCCGACAACCGGAACGTCAAATCGCATATCCTGGTCGGGCTTCGCGACCTTGACGACCGTTAGTTTGCCGTTTGCGAGCTCTCCGGCGCGCTTGATGGTCGCGTCGGTGCCTTCCATCGCTTCAATGGCAACGCAGGCCTTGGCCCGCACGACGACCGTCTGCCCGAGATCGAGCCGCGCGGTTTCTGATGTGATATGCAGCCCGTACTCGATGTTCTCGAGTTCCATATCGGTCGGTTTCCGCTTTGTCATCAAGCCGTCGGGGGCGAGCATGTCCTGTACAAAGTGGGTGGAATCAATAAGCTCGATCCCATCCTTAGCCAGCTCGGCGGCGATACCGCCGATGAGGGCGTCGGTATTTCGACGCTTTAGGCCCCAGAGCATTTTGACCATGCGCATATCCGGGATCGAGCTCGAAAACAGTTGGACATGCTGAACCTGTCCAGCCATGATGACCTTTTCGATATTGGCTTTCTTAAAGAACGACAGCATCTTGCCAAGCTGGCCGATGCCGACCCATGCGACGTTATCGGCAACGTCTTCGATCGACGGATCGGTCTCTTCTTTTATCGCGACGACCGACAACGAAACGCGCTGATCACGCGCTCCTTTGGCGACGAGAAAAGGGAATTTGCCATTGCCTGCTATTAGGCCGTAATTCATAGCGGTTCGATCGCGAGGTGCTTATTGAGGACTATATGCGAACAGCCGTAGTTTTTCACCTTCGGGCGAGTCAATCAAGCTAATAAAACTAAATCCGAGCTTTTGGAGAAGATGACCAGAGACGTCGTTGTCTGGCGAAGTAATGGCATGAATTTCGGTAAAACCGTGTGTGTCGCGTCCGTAGGCCATCATCGCTGAGGCGGATTCGAAACCGTATCCTTTCCCCTCGTGCTCCGGTAGAAACGCAAAGCCCAGGTCGGGAAACTCGAAATGCTCGCGTTTTACAAATCCGCACATTCCGATCGCAGTGTTGTCGGTCTTTAGCTCGACCGCGTATAGACCGTAGCCGTGATCGCGATAGCTTTGTCGATATCGGTCCTCGATAAAATCGCTCGCATCGTCCGCCGAACGGACGCCGCGGTCGCCGATGTATTGGATAAACTTTGGCGTGTTGAGCAGCTCAAAAATAAACTCCGCATCGAGCGCGGAGTCCAGTTTGCGTAATGTCAGCCTATCAGTTTCTAAAACATTCATCTTTGGATCCAAGTCCCTAAAAATGCTTATCCGGCACCTCAACGCCCGACGTGTCTAAACATAAAGTTACTCACTGAACGGTTCGATCTCGCCCGGCTTGCGGAGCATCTTGTTGACCTCGTCAAGGTGCAGGTCCTCGAGCAGGATCATCTCGCGGGCGTACTCCTCAAGTGACACCGACTGGCCCTCGGCGAGGCCCAGCAATTCGTAATAAGCCGCCAGGGTCGATTTTTCCTGTTCCAAACTTTCCCGAAGGATATCGCCGATGTCGTGGTTATGAGTTTCGAGCAGCGCCCCGATCTTCAAAGACGGATGGCCGCCGAGCATCGTCACAAACTCACCCGCCTTTCGGGCGTGCATCAACGACTCGTCGCCATTGCCCTGCAGCCATGACACGATCGGTATCCGGTTATACCCAAACACCATCAAGGCATAATGCGTATAACGCACGACGCCCGAAAGTTCCAACTCCATGATCTTATTCAAGACCTCGATCGCTTTTTGTTTTTCTGTGTCGTTCATATTCTTTCTAGACCTTCAATTTAATCTGTCACTTATCAAATCGGGGTTGCTTCGAGTGTCGAGAACTGCATAAACACGGATTACCTCGTCCTCTATTCGGTATAAGATCGCATACGGAAAATGTCGCGTTATCTTTCGGTGATACTTTTTGAAATGAATTTTGTGTACACCTGCATACACTTGCAGAGACCGTATGTCGGACATTATGGAGGATTCAAAATAGTGCCCTAGCCCTGCTTCGAGCATCTCGTAGAATTGATGACCGTCCGTGATGTCATCCGACGCAGATAGAGTTATCTCGATCTTCATCCGGTCTTTTCCCGGATGCGTTTTTCAGCTTCCTCAAGGGAAATAAACCGGTCGGTTCCATTTTCCAAAGCTTCCTCGCGTCGTCTCAACTCCTCTCCATGCCATGCAGGAGAAGGCATTGCGGAAGCGTTTTGTGAGAAATCTTCCATTATCCTGTCGATGATCTCGAGTTTTTCGACCACGGTCATTTTTTCGAGCGGTAAGATAACCTCAGCGTTCATAATAAATGAATTATAGCGCAATTATGAAGGTATTTTTATTATTCAGCCTGTTCGCGAGCATGATAAGAGCTGCGTGTGAGCGGCGATGATTCAACGTGTTTGAATCCCATAGCCATGCCTATCGCTTTCCATTCGGCGAATTCTTCGGGTGTGACATATCGTTCGACGGGCAGGCGTTTTTCGTATGGCTGCAAATATTGGCCGAGGGTCATAATGTCGCAAGAGACGCTGCGGAGGTCTTTCATGAGCTCGACAACCTCTTCGAAGGTCTCGCCGAGACCGGCCATGATGCCGCTCTTGGTTTTCATCGCGGGGAATTGTGTGTCGCGGAAATGTGCAGAGCGTTCGAGCAACTCGAGCGTTTGATCGTATTTGGCGTCGGGACGAACGCGGCGGTAGAGACGGGCTATCGTTTCGGTGTTGTGATTGAGAACGTCGGGACGAGCGACGAGGACATTGTTGAGAGCAACTTCGTCGCCGTTAAAATCGGGGATCAGAACCTCGACTTTGCACGCCGGGTTCATTTCGCGGACACGAAAGATAGTCTCAGCCCAATGCATCGAGCCTCCGTCCGGCAGGTCGTCGCGGTTTACCGAAGTGATAACTGCGTGGGCAAGATCGAGATGTTTGACGGCCTCGGCAACGTGGGTCGGCTCGAGCGGATCGAGATCCATCGGCTTGCCTTTATTGACCGCGCAAAAACCGCAGTGCCGTGTGCAAGTGTCGCCACCGAGCATGAAAGTCGCGGTTTTGTCCGTCCAGCATTCGAAAATGTTCGGGCATTTGGCTTCCTGACAGACGGTGTGCAGATTTAGTCCGTCGATCAGCTCGAGCACTGCGTTTTGATTGCGCGGGTCGCCGAGCCTGATCTTTAGCCAATCAGGCTTTTTGAGCCGCTCACGTTGCTTGCGGTTCAGGAATTCTTGAACTAAAACCTTTTCCTCGATCATAAAAGTTTTGCCACAAAAGGCACAAAATCCACAAAAAATAATTATCTCATTTTTGCGAATCTTGTGCCTTTTGCGGCGATATAACGCTTAACCAAGACGGGAATTTACGACGTCCCAGTTAATATTGGCAAAAAATGCCTCGATGTATTTCGGGCGGTCGACCGGTGCGTAATCCTTGATAAACGCATGTTCCCAGACGTCCATGATAAGGATCGGCTTGTAACCCGCGACGTTGCCGGTTTCGTGCAAATTGATCCAGTGGTTTGAGATCGCACCGTTTGACGGGTCTTGATAGACGGCGGCCCAGCCCACGCCGCGCATCTTGCCGGTGTTCATAAAATCGGCTTTCCACACGTCATAGTCGCCAAAACTCTCCGACGCGGCGTTGACGAATTGATCTCCGGTTGACGGGTCGCCGGTGCCGTGTTTCTGCATATTTTCGAAATAATATTCGTGCAGCACCATACCGTTGTACTCAAAACCGAAACGCCGTTTTAGCTCGCTAAACGCCGCAGATTGCGTCGGGTCGAGCGTGCCGCTGCCGATGAGATCGGCGAGGCGCTGATTGAGGACGTTGGTGTTGGTGACGTAGCCCTCGTAGAGTTTGAAATGCATCGCCAACGTCTCGTTCGAGATGCCTGTCAGATCGCTCAGGTCAAAGGTCTTTGCTGCGTAGGTTGTGTTTGTTCCCATTATGTTCTCCTAAAAAATCTTAATCCTCCGGACGTGTGCCCGGATCGATGCCGTTGACGCTCGCCTGGTTGATCACACGGACGTGAATGTCATCCTCGAGACGTATCTGACACGAGAGCCGAGTGTTATCGCTGAGCCCCTCTTTTGTAGAAAGTATCGCTTCTTCGTCGTCTGTCCGTGTCCTGACGTTGTCTGATAAGATCTCGACGCGGCACGTCGTACAGCGCGCGTTGCCGCCGCAGCGGTGCAGGATATCGACACCGTTATCCTCTATCGCGAGTACAAGTTTTGTGCCCGACTCGGCGTCAAATTCGACAGTTCCGGTTGCCGTTTCGGCAATAATATGTGGCATGAAAATTCTCCTATATTTATATTCTAGTTTGCTGCGGTGAATGTGCAAAATCCGCTATTTTCCGATCACTACTTTTTCGCGATCCGCGTTGATCGCTACGAATATCAGATCGGCCGAAGTCACGCGAACGACCTGTCCTTTATTCCCAAAACGTTCGGCCTCAACCTCGACGTGGATGGTGATCGATGTCCTGCCGACTTTTACAGTGGTCGCGTAAAAACTGACGAGATCGCCAATAAAGACGGGCTCGTGAAAAATAACCTCGTTCATCGCGACGGTCACAAAACGCTCGTGCTTGGTATGCCGCACTGCCTCAACCCCGCCCGCAACGTCGATATAGCTCAAAATAACCCCGCCAAAAACGGTGCCGTGTGCGTTAGTATCCCGCGGCATCATCGTCAGGCGTATCGCCGCATCTCTTATTGTTCCTTCGCTCATAATTACTTTGACGCTATTTCTTTAGCTGTCCAGTCGCGGATCGTGTCCCGCAGTTCGTTCAAATGCTGGTCAAAAAAGTGCCCGCAGTTCTCAAATACAACGATCTCTGCAGGAGGGATCTGGTCGATGAGGGTACGCAGACTGTCGATCGAGCCAAATTCGTCGCGGTCGCCGTGTACAAAAAGTATCGGCTTTTTTACGGCAGTCAGGAAATCGTAATCGCCATATTTATCGACCGGTGTGCCGATGCTGATCAGACGAGCGATTCGGTCGTCAGCATAACCGACCTCAAGCGCGGTTCGCGAGCCAAACGAAAACCCTGCGAGCGTCATATCTTCGCCATGATATTGGTCGAACATATACGCGAGAGCATCAGCCACATCCTCTTTGCCGCCTTCGATCTCGTTATGCTCGCCAGTCGAATCGTCAACGCCGCGAAAGTTAAACCTGAGCGTCGTTAGTCCCGCATCTACCAGCCCCGCAGCCGCACGAAACACAACCTTATTATGCATCGTCCCGCCTCCGAGCGGATGCGGATGACAGACGAGTCCGATGCCGCGTCGTTCGCCCGCAGGCTCTTTTAATATCGCCTCAAGTCGGCCGTGTGACGCAGGGATGTAAAGATTGCCTTTTGGATACATAACCGGATTCTCGATTTTAGGTCTTTGAGATTGTCTAAGCAAACAGAAGAGGGTTTAGCCACGAATAACACGAATGGCACGAATGAAGAAAGTATTATGACTGCTTAAATTCGTTTCATTCGTGTTATTCGTGGTAAAAATCTTATTCCTTTTTTCTCTAATTAGATTTTCGCCCCGATTCCGTGATACTTTTTCTTATAAATTCACCCGGTCACTACTGTTCCCGGTACTGACAAATCATCCATGGAAGAGATCATAAACGAAACGCCAGTGACCCCGGACGAACAACCGCAGAAACCTAAGCAAAGCTGGAGCGAGTTTCTCGAGAGCGAGCGGGCCGTCCGGGTCATCTATCTGATTTTCGGGTTCCTGGCGATCCTGATGGTGATGACGTTTTTGCAGACGCGGACCGACGCCATCTGCTGCGGCGACTGGGATGGCTATTACCACATCAAATGGTCATCATTGCTGTGGGAAAATTTCAAGCAGTTCCGATGGCTTCCGACATTCGAGTGGCTGCCGCTCACGGTGCTCAATCCGGCTGATTACGCCGATCATCATTTTCTCTTTCATCTATTACAGATACCGTTTTTGTGGTTTTTTGAACCGGTCACTGCTGCAAAGATCGCGACTGTTTTTTACGCGACGCTCGCCATTTTTTCGGTCTACTGGCTGATCTACCGGTACGAGATCAAGCATCAGTTGCTCTGGCTCGCGGCGATCATGGTCTGCTCGAACGCCTTTTATTACCGGATGAACATGGGCAAGGCCCCGCCGCTCACGATCATCATTACCGTGCTCGGCATCCATCTGCTATTTCAGCGAAATTACAAATGGCTGCTGCCGCTTATGTTTGCGTTTGTGTGGACGTACAGCTTGTTTCCGCTGCTGTGGTTTGCCGCGATCGTTTGGACGTTGATCATCGCGTGGAACGAAAGACGTTTCGAGTGGCGGCCGATCGCATACATAACCGGCGGTATGATCGCCGGCAATATCATCAATCCGTACTTTCCGCAGAATATCGGTCTTTTCTACGAGCATTTCGCTACGAAATTTAAGGTCGGCTCCGATTTTGTCGTCGCGGTCGGGGGCGAATGGTATCCGTATTCGGGTATGGAATTGCTGATGAATTTCCCCGTGGCTCTTGCGGCGATGCTCATCGGCTACATTTTGTTCGTGCCCAAGGGCAGCAAGCTCCCTGAAAAAGCCGCGTTTTTCCTGGCGTTCACGAGCATCTTGCTTGCCGCACAGTTTCGCTCAAAACGCTTTGCCGAGTACTTCCCGCCGTTCGCGATACTGTTTGCAGCGTTTGCCTGGAACGCGTTCACCGCACCAAAAGCTGCCGAGCTGCCAGACGAATTTCAACGCGACATCGACCCTTATCTCGACGCCGACAAGCCGACCGAGCGACAGTCTTGGCTACATGCCGCACGCCAGGCAACGCCGTGGGTGCTTGGCATCGCGCTGTGCATATTTTGGCTCTATAACTTGATCGGGCTGCACAAATTTGGTTTTGACGAGGCCGGGATGATCGACAATATCAAGTCCAACGAAACCGGCGACAAGTACAAACGTGCGATGCAGTTTGCGACGGGACTCGATGAAACAGGTGCCGACAATATCCCGAAAGGCGAGATCATCTTTAACTGCACTTGGGATGATTTCCCAAAACTATTTTTCTATAACACTAAGCACCGTTACGTCTACGGCCTCGACCCGAACTATCTCTATTCGGAAAACCCCGAGCTGTACAAACTGCTCAAAGATCTGACCGAGGGCAAGATAGATGATCCCGCACCGGTGATCCGCGAAAAATTTGGTGCGAATTATATCTTTGCGGACGCCAAAGAAAATACCGATATGATCGCCAAAGCGCTTGAGAGCGGCTGGGTCGAGACGATCTATGAGGACGACGACGCGCGTCTGTTCAAGATACGAGCGGTCAAGGGCGATCCTCCTAACGACGCCAAAGACGAACCCGCCGAAACGCCAGACGAGAAAAAGATACTCGACGAAGAAGCGAGTAACGACGCGAAGAACGTGAACCCGAATACTGATAATGATGATCCGGAAAACGAGTAGAGGAGCGGAGGAGTTGGGGATTAGAGGTGCTGTCGGGCTGTTCGCTCTTACTCTGTTTCTCGTTCTATCTGCCGGCTGCGGTGCCAATGACGGCATTCTCAAATCCGGAAAGGAAACGCCCGGTTCCTCGAATGTCCAACCTCGAATGTCCGCGTTCGAAGAAGATCTCGGATCGATGCGGACGGCGGATTTTAGTTTTGTTTATGTGTTGCGGCGTAAGGACGGCGGCAAGATCGATGCCGAAGACCGCAGCGTCATCAAAGCCCAGACGACGGACGCAAACCGCCGCATGTCATCCGACGATGACAAGGCGTTTATCATCGGCACAAACACACAGATACCGCCACAGAATATGATGGCTCTTTATAAACGCTTTGCGGTCGAAGATTATTCTCCGCCGCCCGTGGCAAATACGAATGCAAACGTCAATAAGTAGCGTATATTATTACTGAATATGCCGGACCGTAAACCGCCGAATGTCTATCCGCCTCTGATGCCCGACGAACCAGTCACACCTCTGACCCGTGTTGTGCTCGATCCTTCCTGGCTATCCGTAAGGTCTATACTGCGTGTCGTGATCATCACGCTGATCGTCTTATTTGTCGCGGGTTCGGTGCAGACCATCGTCAGCTCGATCGCGTCGCTGTTGTTCCTCGTCGTCGTGTCGGTGTTTGTAGCGTACCTGATCGATCCGCTGGTGCAGTTGATCCGGCGGCCATTTAAAGATCGCGGGCACGATAAATGGATGCCGCGTTCGTTTGCGATCGTTATCGCGTACCTGATCGTTTTCACTGTGCTGGGTGTCGGTATCGCAAACATTGCGCCGCGGGTCGCCGATCAAGCAAAAGAGTTTGGGGCCAATTTGCCGGCATACGGCCAGTCGCTAAGGGCAAGGGGAAACGAGATCAACCAGCGGTTTGACCGGCTGCGTATCCCTGACGAATTGCAGAGCGAGATCAACAAAAAGGCCGGCTATATCGGCAGCCGTGTAACAGAGTCCGTCGGAAATTTTGTGTTGATGTCGGTTACGTATTTGCCGTGGTTTCTACTCGTGCCGATACTTGCATTTTTCTTTTTGAAAGATGTAAATCAGTTTCGGCTTGCGGTATTACGAATGTTCCCAGCCGGCCCGTACCGAATGCGGGCCGAGGCCGTGCTGCAAGAGGTGAATACAACGCTGGCGGCATATACGCGGGCGCAGATCATTTCGTGCCTGATCATTGCAATACTTTGCACAATTGGATTTTATGCTTTGGGGCTCAAGTATGCCCTGCTACTCGGAATACTCGCCGGTATTTTCGAGTTTGTCCCGTTACTCGGTCCCATCACTATCGGCCTGATCGTGATTACCACAGCCGCCGCATCCGATAACCCCTGGAAAGCGCTCTATGTCGCGATCTTTTTGATCGTGCTGCGGATCATTCACGATTACGTCACCTATCCGCGTATCGTCCGCGGGGGCATACATTTGCATCCTCTGGCGATCATCTTGTCCGTGCTTGCTGGTGAACAGGTTGCGGGCATACCTGGGGTTTTCCTATCGATACCGATAGTCGCCGTCGCGACCGTCATCTATCGCCATATCCTCGAGCATCGCGGAACACGCGGACTGGTTTCAGGTTTGATCGAAGAAGCCGAGTCCAAACCGGACCCAACCGCCTAAAATGTCTTCTATAGCGTGGCTGATAATATTCTTTTTTGTGCTGCTCGCACTAAGCGTCCTGATCTATGTGCTCGTCGTGAGAGCATTTTACTGGGGTGACAAAAAAGAACCGCCCACGAAGAAACGCTAGAGTTGCAGAAGCCCGCACGTAAGTCGGTTGCGACGTTCTCGCAACACTGGCACGTTTTCTGTGCCAGAACGGCGTGTCATCCAAGCTAAAGCAGTTTTTCTAGCTTCTCCGGTTCGTCTACCGTCATCTCGATCTCGACCACAAAACAAGGAATCTGAAATTTGAAATTTGATAATTTCACAGCGTCTTTCACTGTGGTCAGCAAGCCCTCTGCCCCTGCATTTTTCGCATCATTCTCGATCGTTTCAATATCCTTTTGCGAATAATTATGATGGTCGCGAAACGCGAGCGACCCATTAACAGCGAACTCATTTCGCCGTAGCAGCTCAAAGAAATTTTCCGGATTACCAAGCCCGCAAAATGCGAATGCAGGTCGTGCGCCGATCATTCCGGTTACCGACCCACGATCTTTCTCTTCCTTTTCCTCACTTTGCGATCTCGACGCCTTTGCGCTAAAAATGTCTATTCCACAGACATCACTGATCTTATTATTCGCTATAAACACGGCCGCATCCGGAGCCCATTTTGAAATTTCAAATTTCAAATTTGAAGTGTCTTCGACCAGATCGCCCCGCGTAATAACTACAACATCGGCCCGCGACAAATTATGCAGGGGCTCACGCAGACGCCCTGCGGGCAGCATTTTGCCGCCGCCAAACGGGTTTGTCGCATCAATGCAGACAATATCAACATCGCGTTTTGCCTTGCGATGCTGAAAGCCGTCATCGAGAACGAAAACAGTCACGCCAAATCGACGTTTTGCCCACTCGGCAGCCGCGACACGATCGGCATCGGCGATAACGATGGCTTTACCGATTAATCTATTTGCTAATTCGAATGGCTCATCACCGGACTTAATTGCGGTTGCGAGAACGTTTTTGCCATCAGATACGAGGACGCGTTGCCTAGGGTCTTTGCGTCCGTAACCGCGAGTTAAGATACTGACCTTTTCGCCCCGCTCCGACAAAATATTGGCAACATACGCGACGAGCGGGGTCTTTCCGGTTCCGCCGGTCGTGATGTTGCCGACACTGATAACGCGCGCGCCGAGGTCGTGCGATTCGAAAACGCCGCGATCGTAAAGACGATTGCGTACATCGGCGATCTTTCCGTACAGCGATGAAAGCAGTGACAACATCGTCGTTAATTATCGATTAACAACACGCGAACAACCAATCACAAACTATTTTTTATTCGTGACCTGGATCAATCTGTCGAGCTTATTCTGTGCCTGTCCGCTGTCGATGCTTTGCTCGGCGAGACGTGCGGCGTGCATCGGGTCTTTGGCGATACCGCCGAGAAACAGGGCGGCACCGGCGTTTAGTACGATCAGCGAACGGGCTTCGTCGCGGCGTCGGCTCGCGAGAACTTCGCGGATGATCTTTGCACTTTCTTTGGCGGAGCTCGCTTTCAAGTGGTCGATCTTAGCCGGCTTGAGGCCAAAATCGGCGGGCGATATGACGTGAGCCTTTACATCAGCGCCGGTGACGGCTGCGACAAATGTTTTGCCCGCGAGCGTGATCTCATCAAGCCCGTCTGAACCGTGAACGACCCATGCCTTTTCGGTTTTTAACATCGCGAGAGCCCGCGCGGTCGGCTCAAGCATCGATTTGTGCCAGACGCCGATGAGCTGCCGCGCGACGTTTGCCGGGTTTGCGAGCAGGCCGAGGATATTCAGACAGGTGCGAATTCCGAGACTGCTGCGGACGTCCGCGAGCCGCCGGAGAGCAGGATGAAACTTTGGTGCAAATAGAAAGCTCAGGCCCACGCCGTTGAGCGCCATTTGGGCGACCTCTGGTTCGCTCGACACTTTGACGCCGAGCTCGCCAAGCACATCGGCACTGCCGGCTTTGCTGGTCACGCCGCGATTGCTCTGTTTTGCGATGACAAGCCCTGCACCGGCGGCGACAAGTGCGGCGGCTGTTGAGACGTTAAATGTTCGTGCAGTCGAGGAACCCGTGCCCGCAATATCAAAAGCCTTTTTCGACCCGGGCACTTTTACCGCCAGCGATCTCATTACGCTCGCCATGCCGGCAAGCTCTTCATGCGTCTCGCCCTTTGCCGTCAAGGCGGTCAATGCGCCTGCGATCTGATTCGACCCTGTGCGTCCGTCCGTGAGCGCCCGGAAAAAGTCCGCCGCCTCGGTTGCTGACAGGTCCTCACCACGCAAAAGACGCGCGAAAAACGGAAACAGCGGCGTGTCGGCTTTTGGATTGGTGGCGGTGATCGGTGCCGAAGGCAGCCAATCGGCTCGTGTGCGGGTCATAAAAATTAGTGTTCGGTAAGCGGATCGAGAGCGGCAAAAGGGAACAGTTTCCCTACATCTACTATGTCAGAGTTCGAGGAAATTTTGCAATAACTTTCTGCCGTGCTCGGTCAATATCGACTCCGGGTGAAACTGCACGCCCTCTATTTTCAACGTTTTGTGCCGCAGCCCCATCACAAGCCCGTCTGGCGATTCAGCGGATATTTCGAGCGTGTCGGGCATGCTGTCACGCTCGACGATCAAGCTGTGATAACGTCCCGCGGCGAAATTATTTGGAATGCCTGAGAAAACAGTTTTGCCGTCGTGGATGATCTCCACCGGTTTTCCGTGTACCGGTTCTGGGGCTCGCGACACCTTGCCGCCAAAATGCTGGCCGATCGCCTGATGGCCGAGACAGACGCCGAGAATCGGTAATTTGTCCGCAAAGCGTTCGATAACCATCAGCGAAATGCCCGCAGCATCGGGCGTTCCCGGCCCGGGTGAGATCAGGATACGTTCGGGTTTAATGCCGTCAGCGATCTCCTCGACCGTCACTTCGTCATTGCGAACGACACGCATCTCAGCCCCAAGCTCGCCCAGATATTGGACGAGGTTGTAGGTGAATGAGTCGTAGTTGTCGATGACAAGCAGCATATTGTAAGCGTTTAACCACATAGGAACATAGAGCACATAGAATAAGAAAAAGATCCTATGTGTTCTATGTTTCTATGTGGTGAGTCTCTCTTCACTAGGCCAAACTTGTTCCCAGTAGCCACGAACCCCCGTCCACAACCAGCGTCACGCCGTTGACGTAGCTGGCGGCATCGGATGTTAGAAACAACGCAGCGTTTTCGATGTCGGCGATGCGGCCGAAACGTCCGATCGGGATCTTTTTTACAAGCTTTTCTTTTAGCTCGGGCATCAGCAGACGCTTCATGCCCTCGGTGTCCTCGATCGGGCCCGGGGCGATGCCGTTGACGCGGATGCCGTGTCGGCCCCATTCGACGGACAGATTTCGCGTGATAGCATCGACGCCGGCCTTTGCCGCCGAGACGTGTATCTGCATCGGCGTCGCCAGATAATGGAGCGTCGCCGAGATGTTGAGGATCTGGCCTTTGGATTCTTTCAAAGCCTCGAACGACGCGCGGCAGACGTTAAACGTGCCCTTCGTATCGATATCGACGACCGTGCCAAAGCCGTTCGGCGAAAGCTGATCGGCCGCACAGAGAAAATTGCCCGCCGCACCGTTTATGACTATGTCGATCTTGCCATAATGCTCGATGGCGCGGGCGATCGCGTGCTCTACCTCGGAGAATTCGCGAACGTCCGCCGCGATAGCAAAACACTCACCTCCAAACGCCTCAACCTCCGCTTTCATCGCTTTGAGATTCTCAATGTTCCGGCTCGTGATCGCGAGCTTTGCTCCGTGCTCGGCAAACGCCCTGGCGATGCCGCCCGTTATTCCCGTGCCGCCGCCTGTTACAAAAGCGACCTTACCCTGTAAGATGTTGTCAGCAAATATTTTGTCCATATTGATTGGGATTTTAGCATAAGAAATGTTGCCACCGATAAACACAGATAAAGACGGATCAGATAAGGGAAGCCTTGCAAGGCTCAACTTGAAGCGGGTCTTTTTCCTATCCGTTTTTATCTGTGCAAATCTGTGGCTAATTTTCCTTTCTTCCTGTTCGACCAAGCCGACCGATATGCGTACGCTCGTGCCGGCAGAGACGCTGGTTTATCTTGAGACGAACGACCTTGCTGCTGCTTTGCAGCCGATCGTTGACGCTAAGCCTTTCAAAGAGGTCGCGAAGAGCAAGCCCGATTTCTCAGCCCTCAAAGGTGTCCAACTCGCGGTCGCCGTCACGGGTTTTGAGACCCGCGAAGAAAAGCTGACCGACGAGCAAAGTGTCGGCAGCGTCAAACCGCGTTTTGTCGCGGTCGCCGATACACACGCGTGGAATTATCAAGCCGTTGGCTTTGCCGAGAAAAAGCTTGGCGGTTTTGTTGCGGACATCTACGATAGCGAACCGACTGTTGAACGCAGCGATAAACATAACGGCAAGTACTTTATCTGGACCGCTCAGGATGGCCGCAAGGCCTATGCTCTCGTAATCGACAGCTTAATCTATTTTGGCAACGACGAATCCGCCATCGACAAATGTCTCTCCGTAAAACGCGGTGAAGCCGACAGCGTCGCGAAGGCCGGAAAGGTTAAACCCTCCGACCCGGCAACGCTCGCCTCCGGCTACGTCTCAACCGATGGCGTCGCCCAGATCGCGAATATCGTCGGCATCCAGTTCGCGTCCCAGGCCAGCGACGAAGACGAAGTGCAAAGCGCTATTGCGGGTATCGTTCCGCAATTAATTCGTGGAACTGTAATCGACATCAACTGGAAAATGTTCAAGACGAGCGATGGTATTGAGGACAGGTATTCGGTGTCGATGCCGTCGGAAGTTGCTAGTGTTTTTGCAGAGACCTTCGTGATTGGAGAAGAAGAAGGTATTCATTCGCGAGTCAACAACATGCTTTTAGCCCAGCTTCCAGCGAATACACAGAGTGCCACTCGGTACAATCTGAAGAAGCCACAGGTGGCGTGGCGAAGTATTTTGCTAGTTGCTCAAAAGCAATTGGACTCACTCGGAGGTAGTGTCTTATCGGAATTTGCAACTTTGCT
>JBGTII010000121.1:0-25510 GCA_041745735.1 Pyrinomonadaceae bacterium
TGAATTACAGGGAATCCGTAAAAAGGTTCGACCAGAAGAAGTAAAAATGTTGTCAGCGTAGCTAAAACGAACGGCGGAATCAGGCGAAACACGACAAACCAAACTTTGGAGATCGGCAAGATCCCATAAACCTTTGCCACATTCGTATCTTTCTCATCAACTAACACCATCGAGTAAATGAACCCGAATGCGGTCGATCCCTGCGTTGTTGCCATCATCAGGATGATGGGTATGTAGTCCTGCACAACCGCATAAATCCCCACAACATAAGGGACTGCATATTTGACAACTACGAGAGTCAGCAGCGGAAGAGCGATGAAGATCTTTAGCGAGTTATCGCGGAAGACGAGTCGGAAATCATTGATGGCGACTTTGATGAGCGTTTCCATAATTTCAGATACCGACCATTTTCTTAGTAAAGATTCGGTAAACCAGCCAATAGATCAGCGGCGACCAAACGGCAATCAAAATGAACCCGACGACGATCTCACCAGAGTTCGGCTGTTCCCGGCAGGAATTGACCATCAAATTCAAACCGCCCTGCACGGGGAAAAGGTTGAGAAGCGCAATATCTGTCAACTCAAAGTAATTGAGCAACGGCAAACTCATAAAGATCAAAAGCGGAATCGAGCGAAGCAGAAAGTGTAATATTTCGGTCGTGTAACTGACTACAAAAATGCCCATGAAACAAAATAGAATGCAGGTTGAGTATGCTCCGATAGTAAAAAGTACGAGGTTGAACGATGTTCCCTTTGCAGCCAAAACCATCGCCAAAGCGCCGAAAAAACCAATTGCGGAAAGCGTAATGATCCGTGAGGCGAGATAAAGGTGACGATTGAGAGGTGTTACAAAAAGGGCCGGAAGAACGTTCTGATCCTTTTCTAAGATTATCGACATGCCGATAAAAATAAACCCAACTATTGCGGGATCGTTATAGATCAAAAGGGTGATGAATTTTTCGACGTTTGCAAAATCTTTGATCGAGTAAATCAGCAGAACATAAAACACAGTTATCCCAATAATCATCGTTATGAGATTATTCTTCTGAAAGATCAGAAACTGCCACTTTATTTGTTTAAGGAGCTGGATCATCCGAGTAGTTTTGTGCCTGTAACCTTGATAAATACTTCTTCGAGAGTTGCTTCTTGGGTGTTAATCCTCAAGACTTCGTTGATTTATATGAACACCGAGAATTCCTTATTCGTTCCTAAATATTTTAAATCAAACTCCCCCTCTTGCACGTCTATAAGCTCGACATTTACATTTTTTTTTCCATGTTCGTTCTTCAGAACCGAAGGTTTTTCAGTCAATTGAATTTCGCCGTCGGCAATGAACGAAACGCGGTCACAGAGTTCATCCGCCGTGGTCATATCGTGCGTGGTGACGAAGATCGTTTTGCCTTCGTTTTTAAGTTTGATGATATATCGCTTGATCTTCTGCGCGTTTATTGGATCGAGTCCGGCGGTAGGCTCGTCTAGAAAAATAATGTCGGGGCTATGCATGATCGCACGGATAAAGTTCAAGCGCATTTTCATTCCCTTCGAGAATTCTTCGACCTTTTTATTGGCATCGGGCGCGAGTCCGAATGTCTCAAAAAGCTCATCGGGATTCTGCAAACTGGTTGAAGGGTAAAATGAGGAGAATAACTGTAGATTTTCTTTCGCGGTAAGTTTCAGATAATGATTAGGAAGTTCGAACCCAACACCGATCTTTTCAAAATATTCGCTGCCCCATTCTTTCAACGGCTTATTCTCAATCGAAACTTCGCCTGTAAAACCGTTAAGTATCTTGTAGAAAACTTTTTGAGTGGTACTCTTCCCTGCGCCCGATGGCCCTAAGAATCCGAAAATTTCACCTTTCGCTATCTCAAAATTAAGACCTTTTAGAACCGGGCTTTTTGATTTCGGATATGTGTATGAAAGTTCTCTTACCTTAATCATTAAAGGATTCTGTCAAAAGTATCCCCAACAATCAAAGGCAAACTATCGGTGAAACGGTGAGCGTCGCAAACATACTGGTGTTCACTGTCGCTACATTCACACTTCACTCAACGCAAGACTGGACCGCGAGATTCTTTTACTCAAACGCTTCGAGATATTTGATGCCGGAGCCGGTGTTGAAGATGACGACGGACTCGTGGGCGTGTACTAGCTTTTGGTCGATCAGTTTTCGTAGTGCAGGCAAGCAGGCGGCGCCTTCGGGGGCGGAGAAGATGCCTGTTAGGGCTCCGATCTCGGTGACGGCGGCGGTTAGTTCGGCGTCGGTGACGGTGACGGCGGTGCCATTTGAGGCACGGATGGCGTCGAGGATGAGGAAGTCGCCGATGCACTTTGGCACGCGAAGCCCGGAGGCGACTGTCGAGGCATTTTCGAACTCGTCGGCAAAGCGTTCGCCCGCGTGAAAAGCTCGGACGATCGGCGCACACGTCTCGGACTGAACGGAAACCATTCGCGGACGCTCGCTGCCGATCCAGCCCATCTGCTCCATCTCGTCAAAGGCTTTCCACATCCCGATCAGGCCCGTACCGCCGCCAGTTGGGTACATTATTACGTCGGGTAAGAGAGAACCACCCCGTCCGCCCAAAGCGGCGTCCACCCCTCCTTGGTAAGGAGGGGAGCTAAGAGAAGAGAACTGCTCGAAGAGTTCGTAGCCCATCGTCTTTTTGCCTTCGACACGGTACGGCTCTTTGAGGGTGGAGACGTCGAACCAGCCCATTTCGTCTTTGCGTTCGGCGACGATCTTGCCGCAGTCGGTGATGAGGCCGTCGATGAGCGTGACGTTGGCGGCGGTCTGCTGGCATTCGACGATATTCGCCCGCGGCGTGTCGGCGGGCATGAAGATGTTGGCTTCCATACCGGCGAGTGCCGCATACGCGGCCATCGCTCCGGCGGCGTTACCGGCGGAGGGAACGGCGAGCTTTGTCACGCCAAGCTCTTTCGCCATCGATATCGCGGCGGTCATACCGCGAGCCTTGAACGACTGCGTCGGATTCTGGCCTTCGTCTTTGATGTAGAGATCGAGTTTGATCGGCAACGTCGCGGCGAGCCTGTCCGTTTTGAACAAAGGCGTCCAACCTTCGCCAAGCGAGACGATATTTGCTTCGTCAACAACCGGCAAAACCTCGCGATAACGCCACAGGTTCGATTCACGAGTCTTAAGCGATTCGCGGTTCAATGTCGCCGCCGCTTTTGCGAGATCATACCGAACCAGCAACGGCTTGCCGCAAGTGATGCAAAGATTCTGCAGTGTATTCGCTTCGTGCCGGAGACCGCACAAGGCACATTCAAGATGGGTGACGTTCATATGCGTTTGGCGTTAAGATATCACGGCTAAGGCCGTACTCTGAACGCTACTTCTTCCAGAATTCACGCACCAAATTAAAAACAACGCTCATGCCCAGCGAGATCGTTCCGCTTTTGAGGCCGTCCTTGTAATTGTAACGGGCGGGATACCATGTCTCAGCGGCGATGACGTTGGAGGTGTATGCACCGGCTATTTTGGGGAATCCAAAAACACGCTTGCCTGATTCATTTCGTGCGGTAAATGGCGAGATCAGGGCGTTTGCGACACGGGCTTTGACATTCCGTTTCTGGCTTCGATAAAAACGGCTGTCGAGTTTAAATGCCTCATCGAGCCCGTAACTTACCGTCGAGTTGATAATGCCCTTTCCCAGATTTGACGAAAAACGCCTGCCGAACCCTTCCCAATGCGGCCCCCATTCGCGCGGCGAGTTTTTAGCCGTACTAATACCGGCATTTGCGACGGCTTTTATCAGAGCCTCAGGCCCAAACATGCTTTTGGCATAATGCTTGATTCGGTTTTTCTTGTCCGGACGGACGTAAGCAGCCTGTTGCGTCGAACTTGTTTGCTTGTCGTCAGCAACTGTAACGGACGTTTGCGCAGCAACTAAACCAACTGAAAGCAAAATCAACAGTGCGGGTAATAGTGTACGTTTCATTTTAATCCCCTTGTTTACTCGGCGGGCGCGGAGTCTATTTCTGCAGCATAGGCTTTAGCGCCTTATAAATGTTATCTGCCATTATCTTCGCTCCCTCGGGATTCGGATGTATGCCATCAGACTGATTGAGCTCTTTTTTTAACGCGACGTTTTCCAAAAGGAACGGCAGAAACTCGACCTTGTGTTCGCTGGCGAGATCGGGAAACGCGACGGTAAATTGCTGCTGATAATCACTGCCCATCGATGGAGGGGCGAGCATTCCGCACAGCAATATCTTCAGATTCTTGGCCTTTGCCTTGCGGATGATCTGATCGAGATTTTTCTTCATTTGAGCGACCGGTATGCCTCGGAGCAGATCATTGGCGCCGAGCTCAAGAATGACGATCTTGGTGTTGTCCTGTTCAAAGACCCAGTCCGCCCGCTCCAAACCACCGAGCGTCGTGTCACCCGAAACGCCGGCGTTAATCACCTCAAAATCATAGCCATCTGCCTTTAGTTTTTCCTGCAATAGATATGGATACGACTCCTTTTCTGACAGTCCAAACCCGGCGGTCAAGCTGTCTCCAAAGGCGATGATCTTTGGGCGGTTAGCGACGACTTGCGGCGTTGCAAGCGGCTTTTTTGAGACCTCGTTCGCACTCTGTCTGCTGCACGACGCACCCCCCAGCGTGAGAAATATGAAACTTACAACTGCTGTTTTTCGAATAAGATAACGCATAAATTGACGCTTTATTGTACGCTAAAATAATAGCGAAAGATGCAAAAAAGGTTGATATCACAGGACAATGATCGAACTTAAAAATATTACCAAAACCGTCCGCTCCGGCACCGAAGATCTGACGATACTCAACGATGTGTCGATCGAGATACCCGATGGACAGTTCGTCGCGATCACCGGTGCGTCGGGCAGCGGTAAATCGACTTTGCTCGGCCTCATCGCGGGCCTCGACGCACCTTCGTCGGGGAAAATATTTATTGACAATGACGAGATTACCGCAACCAGCGAAGACGGCCTGGCCCGCATACGCAGCGAAAAGATCGGGTTTGTGTTTCAGTCATTTCACTTGATACCAAGTCTGACGGCGTTTGAGAACGTCCTGATACCGATGGAGATCCTCGGTCTTGATGGCGTCGCCGCACGAGCGGGTAAATTGCTCGACGCGGTCGATCTAACAAACCGCGGTCATCATTATCCAGCCGAGCTTTCGGGCGGCGAACAGCAGCGTGTCGCCATCGCACGCGCTTTTGCAAATTCACCCAAGATACTCCTCGCCGACGAGCCGACCGGCAATCTCGACAGCAAGAACGGGCAACACATCTTTGACCTGATGACCCAACTTCACGCTCAAAACAAAGTCACGCTCGTGCTTGTGACCCACGACGCGACACTGGCGAACCAAGCACAACGACAAATTGTGTTGACCGATGGCCGCGTATCTAGTGACGAGACAAAATGAAATTTATTTTTAATCTTACGAGACGCGAGATCCGCTCTTCATGGCGGCGTTTGCTGTTTTTCTTTCTCTGCATCGCGTTGGGTGTGGGTTCGATCGTTGCTCTCCGTTCGCTGATCCAAAACCTCACAAAAGTTGTCGGCAATGACGCAAGGGCGTTGATGACGGCGGATCTTGAGGTCAGCTCGACAAATGATTTTACGCCGACCGACGTTGCAAAGATCGAGGATGTGATCGGCAAGTCAGCCATCGTCGAGGCGCGAAATGAGACGATCTCGACCGCGTCGATGGCACGCCCTTCGGACCCGGCGAACGAGAGCCTTGAGTTTGTCGAGCTTAGAGGCATCGAGCCGCCGTTTCCGCTTGTCGGCAATTTTGCGACATCGGATGGCCAGGCGTTCGATTACAAGCTGCTCGAAAATAACGGCGCCGTCATCGCCCGCATTTTGCTCGAAGAGCTAAATGTAAAGGTCGGCGACAAGCTCAAGATCGGCGAAGCAGAGTTTCAAATACGCGGTACGATCGACGAAGAACCGGGCGGAACGAGCGGCTTTCGTATGGGTGCACGCGTCTTTGTTGAGAAAAAATCGTTTGACGACGCGGGCATCACCCGCAATACGAGCCGCATCCGCCGCCGAATACTTTATCGCACGTCGGAAAATCCGACCCCGCTAGTCACGCAGCTTCGTGAAGCCCTAAAAGGCACGACGATCCAGGTCAATTCCTACCGCGAGCAGCAGGAAAATCTCAACGAACAGTTTGCCCGCACGGAGAATTATCTCTCGCTGACAGGCCTGCTGATCCTCGTTCTCGGCGGTGTCGGCGTGTGGAACGTCGCTAGGGCGTTTATTGAACAAAAACGCAAGACCATCGCTGTTCTCAAATGTCTCGGTGCAACCGGCAACCGCGTGATCGCCGTCTATCTATTGCAAATCTTGACGCTCGGAGTGATCGGCAGCTTGTTTGGCGTATTGCTCGCGCAATTCGGGCTGTGGGTCGCCAAATGGCGTTTTGTCGATGCTCTGCCGGCAAAGATGAGCTACGCCGTCACGTTCGCGACCTCGTGGCAGGGCATCCTGCTGGGTGTATTGATCTCAGTGCTTTTTTCGGCTCTGCCGCTGCTCCAGATCCGCTCGATCAAGCCCAAACTGCTGCTCCGCGATGAGAACAATGTAAATATCAACCGGCTCGATTGGTCAAAATGGATATTTGGAGCCCTTTGCGTCGCGGCCCTGCTCGGCATCGCTGTTTGGCAAGCGGGTTCGTTAAAGGTCGGTGCGTTTTTTCTCGGCGGGCTGGCAGGAACGGGACTCGTGCTTTACTCTGCCGCCGTGATCCTAACTTGGGTGCTCAAGCGAACAAAATCGCTCGGCACGTTCTCAATTCGCCAAGCCGTTAATTCGCTTTATCGTCCCGGCAATCAGACGCGGATAATCCTGCTCGCCGTCGGGCTCGGAGCGTTTGTCGTGATCGCGGTCCAGGCGATGCAGACCAATCTTGTTCGGGAATTTGATTTTTCGCGCAACCAGCGGCTGCCGAGCATGATCTTTGTCGATGTACAAAAAAGTCAGATCGACGGCGTGATGGAGATGATCGAAAAAGCCATCGGCGAAAAGGCTGAATTGGTCCCCACGGTTCGGGCACGCATAGCGGCGGTGAATGGCGAGGCTGTTAATTTTACGCAGCGTGAGATCCGCCAACAGCAAGGACAGATCGGCCGTGAGTTTGCGATCACCTATAGGCCAAAACTCGACACCAACGAATCGATCGTCGACGGTGAATGGTGGACCGCAGCGAACCCGGACGAGCCTCAGGTGTCGGTCGAGCAAGTGATGGCCGAAACGCTAAAGGTAACGGCGGGTGATTCGATGACGTTCGACATATCAGGGCGTAAGGTCACGGCCCGCGTTGCCAATGTCCGCAAGATCGACGTCCGCAATGCCCGCACAGCGTTCGTATTTGTCTTTCGTCCCGGCACCCTCGACAAAGCTCCTCAGACTTTTGCCGCGACCGTCCTCAAACACATTCCGGCGACAGACCGTCAACGTCTCCAACGCGACATTTTAGAGAAGTTTCCAAATGTGCAGATCTTTGACGTCGCCGATATAATCGCGGCGGTCGATAAGCTCGTCAGCAATTTTGTCATCGCGATATCGTTCGTCGGCAGTTTTGTGCTGCTGAGCGGCATCCTTATCCTGATCGGCTCAGTCGCTCTCACCAAATCTCAGCGGATCTATGAAAACGCGATTCTCAAGACGCTCGGTGCAAAAAGGCTAACATTGGCGACGATATTGTTTTCCGAATACGGGCTGCTCGGGTTGCTGGCAGGTGTCATATCGACGGGCTTTGCCGTGAGTATGTCGTATGTCGTGTGCCGTTATCTGATGGCGATCGAATGGCAATTTGACCTGCCGCTCACCATCGGCGGTGTTGTGATAACTGCGTTGCTGGTGACATTCGTCGGCGTGGCGGCAAGCTTTGATGTCCTATTCCGCAAACCCCTGGCAACATTACGTTCGCAATAAAGGAAGAAATTCACCACAAAGACACAAAGCCCACAAAGTGAAGTTAAACCCTTTGTGTTCTTAGTGTCTTTGTGGTGAAAATTCTTAAGATTCGAAAGGATGGTCAGCCAAGACCGCTCGTAGATTGACCTGGCCAAATAGCGTTTCCAAATAGGCTCCGAAACGGTGGAGGATCGGCACAAGGTCTTTGTTCTGTTTGGTGACGAGGATCTCTTCGATAAAACGCTCGACGGTTTCGGTGTCTTTGTAGAAAAGAAATCTGACCTTTGTGACCATAAACTCACGCAGCGAGCCCTGCAATTTCTCGATGTTTTGCTTTTCTGGCTGCTGTTCCGCCGTCTGTACAAGACGAGCGAGCGACGACAGTTCAGTTCTCAATACGAGCGACTCGTCGAGTTTCTTTTTAAAATTCGGGAACAGTTCATGCCCCTTTGCTTTTGGATCGACGAGGCGGGCAAAGCCAATGAGCATCTGCTGAAAACCTTCGCTAAGCAGCGAATACGCCGTCTCCATCCGGGCATAGATCGACGGCGACGACCGCAGACGGGCTAGGCCCGCAAGTTCTTGCGTGTAAACTTTCTTTAGCTCGATCGAGGCCGTGTAAGACGCCGCGTCAAGCGACGCAAAGATCGCCGCCTCTTCGTCGGGAAAGTTCTCAAGCCGGTTGTTGATCGAACCGATCAGCTCCTGCACCTGTTCGTTAACATTCGAAAATATCAGCAGAGCGGGCTTTAGCGGCTCGTCCGCCTCAAGCATTTTCCCGACCACGCTCAGCCATTTCAATATCTTTCCAAATCGCGGCAGCACGAGCGCAAGCTCAGGGTGCTCCGGATCATCCGATGTCACGTTGATAAGCTGTCGTAGCTGTGCGGGTAAAAACTGTTCGCCGTCAGCCTCGGCAAGCCGGACGACCTTTTTGAACGCAGTCAGATGCGTCAGCCTATCCGCCAACGAGCCACTCCAAGCTCTCCATTCGGCGACACCGATATGCTCGGAGCGGATCATGCTGTCCGAGATAAGTATCGAATCTCGTGTTGCGGCAGCAAGGTCACTAAGTTCACGTCCTGAGATCTGTCCCGCCGCTTGTTCCGATGTATGCACGCTTAGCAAGATAGCATTCAGACGGGCGATCCGCAGCAGTGCAGAATGGACGACACGAAATTCCTTGATCATGTCCGCAGTTCCATTCGCGTCTCCGCCGCCCGCGAACGAATAACGTCCCGACGCGAGAAAACTCTCCATCCCGGACAGCCAAACGCCAAGCTCGGTCATGACCTCGGTCTCGTTTATTACCGGCGGCTTGGTTTTGACCTTACGCCGTTCGGACGCAGCATGTTGCTCGTCAATTCGCGCGTCGATCTGATTTTCGATCAAAATTGCTGCCAACTTGGAAATTCCTCACAAAACGGGTAGAAAGAAAGGGTAAGGGCGGCAAAACCGCTATGTATTTTATACCTTGTTTGCTACCTTGATGGCAAGGGAAAAGTCCTGTTCTGAACGACTTTTCAGACTCATCGGGAAACCATGGAGCCGAAGAAATTACTCGTCGCCACGTACAACCTTGGCAAGCTCGCCGAGCTGAAGTCGCTGCTCGCCGAGTTGCCACTCGAACTCATCGGCCTTAGCGAATTTGACAACATCACCGAGGTTGAGGAAACGGGTTCCACCTTTATTGATAACGCAAAGCTCAAGGCCATCGGCTACGCTCGACAGACTGGCTCTTTCGCGATCGCGGACGACTCTGGCTTGGAGGTCGATGCTTTGGACAGACGCCCGGGCGTTTTGTCCGCACGATACGGCGGTGATGTCGGCTTTGGTAGAAAAATGCAAATGTTGCTTGCCGAGATGAACGACTCAGTTCACCATTCGCGTGCCGCACGATTTGTTTGTGCCATCGCGATAGCCGCTCCAGACGGGAGCACTCTCCATACGACCGAAGGCGTTTGCTATGGGAATATCGCCTCTGAACCTCGCGGAAACAGCGGTTTTGGGTACGATCCGCTGTTTATCCCGGATGGCTTCGAGAACACGTTTGGCGAGCTTTCAGGCGCTGTGAAACAGACAATTAGCCATCGAGCACGTGCTTTTGAGCAAATAATGCCTTTTTTACGCGATTTTATCGCGGTTTGACTTGACCTTGCGCATATTCGGGCTTAGAATTCGACACTTGGAATCGTTTCCTTAGTGAAACATGCGGGGCATAGCACAGCCTGGTAGTGCGCTCGCTTTGGGAGCGAGAGGTCGCAAGTTCGAATCCTGCTGCCCCGACCAATCTTTTTTTTCACGATTGGTAGTTTCCCCAACCCGGCCGAGTGAATTTTGACGGTCAAGATAGTTCACTGAAGAAGTTTTTATAACACAACCAAACTTGGAGGTTAATTTAATTATGGCTCGTATGACACAAACTGAAATCATCAGCAACTTGGCTGAATCAACCGGATGCAAAAAGACCGAGGTCAAAGCATTATTTGACGCTCTCGCGTCTCTCGCTACCAGCGAGGTGATGAAGAATGGTGAATTTACCGTTCCCGGATTTGGAAAACTCAAAAAGACTTTCCGCAAGGCGCGTGACGGTCGCAACCCGGCAACGGGTGCCGTGATCAAGATCCCGGCCAAGACAACGGTCAAGTTCAGCATCGGTAAAGCGATGAAAGATGCGGTTGCTTAAGTGCACCACATAATGTATGTGTTTCAAAAGAAACCGGTAAATCTTGTGGTTTACCGGTTTTTTCTTTTGCCCGCGGCCCGAAAAAAAAGTAGTGACATTTAGTTTTTAATTTGGTAACATCTCTTTACGGTTGAAGACGAAGGCTCGTATAAATTTTTTCAGCAATGTATGGCGCTGGAGGTTTCAACTCATTACGTCGGTTCGGTGTTATGTTTCACGCCGCCCGAATATGTTTTGCCGGTGAGGCGAGACAAGTTTTTCCCGAGAGGGTTGAATTTCGAAACAAAGGAGAATAAAAAGTGGCAGCAGCTAGACCCATGACCTTGCAGGACAGAGTTCTGCAAATTGACCATATACAGGCACGCCGGTTCTCAAAATTGACCGGCGATTGTGTAGAGATCGCGGCAGAAGGCATCATCAGACACCTGCGGGCTTGTGCCCGTATGGATGTTAATCCTGATGCATCAGCCGTCCGCGAGATCATTGACGATGCTTTGAACGGCAGACGCGTTTTCGCCGAGACTTCGAACGATCTCTTGGCCGCCTAAAATAGTTTTAATATTTAATTAGTAATACCAAGTTTGGACCGCTTTTCGAAGCGGTCTTTTTTTGCGCGAATTTTACCTGAGCCGCAGACGGTAGAGCACGTATTTGCCAAATGTCTCGCCCGCGTCGCGTTCGTACCACCGGTCGATGCGGTCAAAAAACTGCTGCGGCTCGTTAGATGTGACGAGGTAATTGAGCCGCACAACACCGGGCTTTGTCGCGCTAAAATTCTTTACGTACTCGTCGTAAATGCGGGCTTCAACGTCGACCTCGCCGAGCGTGAGCGGCTTGTACTCCGAGTTGAGCCGGTCGGTGTGGCGTCCCCAGCCAAACAGAGCGATCATCGACACAAAATCGCTGCCGCCCTTCATCCCTGCGGCCAGATCACGCCCGGCAACGCCCTGATAATAAAGCTGTTGGTAATACCGTTCCTTGTTCTCATCCCAAGTCACACCCGCAAAAACGTGCTGGTGCCGAGCCCAAAGCACGGCCTGCGGAGCAACGGTCGGCAGATCGTCGGCCTCGGCGATGCCTAGATGCAGTACGACCTGGTGGTGTTTGTCGGCGTCGTTTTGAGCAAGCTCGGCCAACCGCCGTGCGACCGGCAGAGCCTCGTCACGCATCACGTTAACATCGTCGAGCACACGTACTGTGTAATGGCACTCGACAAAACCCCATCCCGCTGCGACAAGTGCCACCACGGCAAGGGTGATGCGAGCGGGCAGTTTTTCCCTGCCGTCGGCGGTTCGCCAGATGAGCCCGAGCGTAAAAACGACCGCAAGACCAGCGACGTAGTTACCGATAAAAACCTGATAGTGGATCGGCTGCAGCGACTGACCGGTGATGATCTGCTGATTAAACACAACGATCGGCGTCATTGCGAGCGAGATAGCAAAGAGCGTCCCGCGATCACGCAGGGCAAACATCTTCATCGCAATTCCCATAGCGATCACGATGAGCACAACGTAGCTGATCAACTCCGGCACCCGCGTCAGATCCGGTGCATGCGTACGAACAAGCATCTGCACGTCGTCCATCGTATGCGAACGCTTAGACAGCATCCACGCGTACGGTGCAAGGCTCAGCACACATCCAGCGCCAAGCAAAGCGAGCGACTTAATATCTCTCCAAAATCCATCAGGCCGTACAACGAGCCAGCAAATGCCCAAACACCCAAGCCAAGCCGCCGCAGTCGTCCAGACATAAAAGTAAGAGAAGACTGTGTAGCCGAAGGCGGCAGCAGCTAAGGTGAGGAGTAGGGGAGTAGGGGAGTTGGGGAGTGATTCCGTGCCTTCATCCCCTACTCCTTTACTCCCCTCCTCCTCCACTCTGCCAACCATCTTCCAGACTAACGCAATGAGTGCAAAGAACGCCGGGAATGCCATCGCCGGGATGTACCGCCGGAAACCGGGAAAATACGGATACGAAAATCCTCCGCCCACGACCTCGCCGATGGCGCCTTCGCCGGCAAAGAGCGCACCTCCGGCGAGGACGATCAGGCTGCCCGCCATTGCAAACAGCGAATCACGCGTTAGCATCCCGATCAGCCAAAATATCGCGAGAGCCGTCAGAAACGCCGCGACCGCTCCTGATAGTGTCATTGCCCAAGTGGCGGGAACGCCGAGGATCCGTGCCGGGATCGCGATAGTATAAGGCCCTGCAAACTGTATCGAAAACAGAGACTCCGGCTGAGGGCTGTCCGGCGTATCGTCGCGTCCAGTGTAAGGGTCATTCTTACGCGGCCGGCCGTCGATCAGGGCCTTGAGGTATGACGCGTACGCGACCTCGTCCACGTCGTTGTACGCGTAATGGCCGTTCCACTCAGCGCCGCGAAGATACACCATCTTCAACTGCGGATAGAGAGAAAAAACGGCGAGGAACAACCCCGCGATAATGCCAAAACGCCAACGTAACTTCATAATGGACAATTAATAACGGACAATGGACAATAAATGTCGAAGAAATGTTCTACTCATTTTCCATTTTCCGTTGTGAATTGTCCATTTTAGGTATATGAGCTTACTCGAAACGATGGTCGCCGATCTGACGGCGGCGATGAAGGCAAAAGACGCCGACAAACTTTCAACGCTGCGGATGGTCAAGGCCAATCTGATGAACCGCAAGATCGAAAAGGGCGGCGAGTTGACGGACGAAGAGGTCATGAAAGCCCTGCAATCGCTCGTCAAGCAGCGTCGGGATTCGATCGAGCAGTATGAGAATGCCGGACGCAGTGACCTTGCTGCCAAAGAGGCAGTCGAGATCGCCGTGATCGAGGTCTATCTGCCCCAAGCCGCGACCGCGGAGGAAGTAGCAGCGGCGGTAGCAGCGGCAGTTGTCGAAACCGGTGCCTCGTCGATGAAAGACATGGGCAATGTGATGAAAACCGCGATGGCACACCTTGCCGGAAAATCTGCTGACGGCAAGATGGTCAGCGAGGCCGTCAAGGCCCGGCTCACTTAATAGCTAAAAACTAAAAATGAAAAGTGGTGAACGGATCTATTGACCCGTTCACCACTTTTAGTTTTTCACTCTTCGCTTTTAACTATCCAAAGATATTGCGGACCTTATCGATAAACGACTCATCTGAAAAATCGACATCTTCGACCTCCGCGAGCTGTTCGAGTAGCTTGCGCTGTTCTTTAGTGAGCGTTTTAGGCGTTACGAGCGTGACCGCAACAAACAGGTCGCCGTGGCCGCGGGCGGCTAGGTTGGGCATTCCCTTGCCTTTGACGCGAAAGACCGTGCCGGTCTGGGTTCCGGGCGGGACTTTGAGGTCTTCTTCTCCGTCGAGGGTTTTGACTTTGATGTCGGCACCGAGAGCGGCCTGGGCAAAGGTTACAGGGACGGCTGAATAGAGATTTGCTCCCTGTCGTTCAAACTGTTCGTGCTCTGCAACGTGCAGGACGATGAACAGATCGCCCGACGGTCCGCCATTCACGCCGCCCTCGCCTTCGCCTGTTACACGCAACCGTGAGCCCGTTTCGACACCCGCAGGTATCTTGATCTCGATCGTCTTTTCTTTCTCGACACGGCCCGCTCCGCGACATTTATTGCACGGGGTTTTGATTATCTGGCCCTTACCCTGACAGTTGCCGCAGGTTCGCATGACGCTGAAAAAACCTTGCTGATAACGAGTCTGGCCGCTGCCTTGACATGTAATGCAGCTCTCGGCGGTCGTGCCTTTTTCAGCACCGGAGCCGGAGCATTCGTCGCATTTTTCGAGACGCGGGATGCGGAGTTTTTCGTCCTTTCCGGTTGCTGCGTCCTCGAGTGTGATCTCAAGGTCATACCGCAGATCGGACCCGCGTTGGACCGTCGTACGCCGTCGGCCTTGCTGCCCGCCAAACATATCGCCAAAACCAAAGATGTCAAAAATATCCTCGATATTAGAAAATCCCGGATCAAATCCGCCAGCACCCGAACCGACACCCTGATGGCCAAAACGGTCGTAGGCGGCACGTTTTTGCGGGTCCGACAAGACGGCATAAGCCTCGGCGGCTTCTTTGAATTTATCCTCAGCAGCCGCGTCGCCGGGATTTTTGTCCGGGTGATGCTGCACTGCGAGGCTTCGATAGGCGCGTTTGATCTCGGCGTCAGTGGCCGTTTTCGAAACGCTTAATACTTCGTAATAATCTCTTTTGCTCATTTAATACAATTTCAAATTTGAGATCTGAAATTTCAAAAGCGTCAGCCCATCCGTATGAACTGACGCTCTTATTATTTTGCGACAGTTGTCGCTTTTTCTCAAGTATCCGTCTCAAAGGTATGAGATTGGCTCGGTCGAGGGGCTGGGAATTCGATCATCCGGCGGCGAAATCCATCATTTCGTTTCAAGAGCCAGTTCGACGGCTTTTCTCATTGTCATTGCACGGCCTTTTATCTTTGCACGATCAAATTCTTTTTCGCTGATGGAGGCACGCACTTTGTCGAGATAGAAATTCAAAAAATCAGCGTCTGTTCCATCGATCTTATATCCGACTGACTCGTAGATCTTGTCGAGCGCCCCAAACAAACGTGCGGCTCTTGCCGGCTTACCGGCTGCGACAGCTATCGCCAAAAATATCTCCAGAGCAAATCCGGAAACCAGCTTATCGCCCGCTTCTTCTGCCAGTTTCAGCGTTTCGACGGCATAATCGCGGGCCGATCCGTAATCTTCCGAAAAGCAAGCGACCGCACTCAGGTTGACGGTGGCAAGCTGGATGAGATGCGTGAACGATTCTGCACGAGAGATCGAAAGTGACTGTTCGTAATAAGGCCGGGCTCTTTCATAGTCCTTTTGCGTACGAAAGATCTCGCCCAGGCAATTTGAAAGACGAGCCTTCTCATAACGGTCATCGATCGCTGATGCAATCGCGAAACCTTCTTCGAACATTCCTTGCGCAACCGAAAAATCGCCCTGCATCATTCTCACGATCCCGAAACCATCGAGAGCGATGGCGATCATTTGCTCGTCACTGATCTCGCGCGAGAGCGTTAAGCTTTCTTCAAACGATCGTTCGGCTTCTGTTACATTTCCTTGGTTCCAACTCAGATTTCCCAATCCGCACAACGCTCTAGCTCGAAGCCGCGGATCTGCGTCATCGCCGCATTTTTTCAAGACGTCCCGCAACCATTTCGCCCCTTCGGACAGATGTCCGCGCCGGATCCAAAACTGCGGCAGCGCTCCCGCAATTCTAAGCGATGTTTCGTAGTCAGCGACTAACGCCCATTCGAGGGCGAGACGCAGATTGTCGTGTTCCGTTTCGGTTTTCTCTAGAAACTCGACTGCGTCTTTTCCGCGAAAACCTTCCATCGCTCTTTCCGCAAAATCGGCAAAGAATTTGGCGTGGTTTCGTCTGATATCCGCCTCTTCGCCGGATTTCTCAGGCTCCTCGCGTGCGAAATCCCGAACGACTTGGAGCATCTTGAACCGCGGTTCGCCGTCCGGCTGCTCGTTTTGTATGAGCAAACTCTTGTCGATCAGCGAGCACAAACAGTCAAAGATATTTAATTTGCCATCGACATTGCCAATAGCTTCGGCACTGTCCAGCGTGAACCCGCCGCGAAATACAAAGATTCGGTCAAACAGTTTCTTTTCGTCATCTTCGAGCAGATCATAACTCCACGCGATCGCGTCGCGCATGGTCCGCTGACGTTCCGGCAAATCTCGAGCGCCGCTCGTGAGTATGTGGAACCTACTTTCGAGGCGCTTCTTTATCGCCTTTGGCGCGAACATTTTTACCTGCACGGCCGCCAGTTCGATCGCCAGAGGGAGCCCGTCTAATCGCCGGCAAATGTCGGCGATCGACTTTGAATTTTCGTCCGTCAGCGCAAATCCATTCTTGACCGCTTTCGCACGTTCAACAAAAAGCGAGACGGCGGCATTCTTTGACAACTCTGCGTCGTCATTTGCAGGAAGTTCGAGCGGTTGGAGCGTGAACTCGCTTTCGAAACTAAGATTTAACCTCACGCGGCTCGTGATCAGTATCTTCAGCTTTAACGTAGCCGCAAGCAGTTCGCCGATCTTTGGCGCAGCTCCTGTGATCTGCTCGAAATTATCGAGGATGAGGAGAACCTTTTTCTTTTGCAGGAAAGTCGCCAACGATTCATCGTTTGTTTCCTTGACTCCGAGCGTTTGAGCGATCTCGTGTTCGACAAGTTCACTATCAGCGATCGCCGACAGATCAACGAAATAAACGCCATCCGTGAAACTGGTGAGCGATCTCAGTGCGATCTCTTTGGCAAGTCTGGTTTTTCCGGTTCCGCCAACACCGGTCAGCGTCAAGAGCCTTGTTTCGGAATGCCGGACGGTTTCTGTAATTTGCTCGAGTTCTGTTTCCCGGCCGATCAGCGGCAAAAGTTCGCCTGAGAGATTATTCGGGATCGCAAATATCTCGGCCGTGTTATTGGTCGTTTTACCTTCGTACTGAGTTTCGTCGTTTGTCGTTTTCGTTCCATCACTCTGCGGCATCGCCCTTTCAGATCTAAAAGCCTCGGATGACGGCTCTCCAAACTGCTTTTCGAATGCGAGTCGTCGTTGAAGTTGTTCCAGATCATCGAGCAAGTCTCGTGTCGATCCGTAGCGGTCTTCTTTTTTCTTTTTCAACGCCGTGCCCACGATATCCGATAGTTCCGACGGCAGATCAGCATTGAGTTCGAGCACAGGCGTCGGCTCTTGCGTCAAGATCGCGGCAATGATATCGCTCGGTGTCTCGCCCACAAACGGCAAATGTCCCGACAGCATTTCATACAACACCACGCCGAAACTGAAAATATCGGTCTGACGGTCAATATCCTTACCGCGAGCTTGCTCGGGCGACATATAGTGCGGCGTACCCATGATCATTCCCGGCGACGTTTGCAGTTGAGAAGACACGATCGGACGACCCGGGAATTGGATCGCAGTCGGGTCATTTTCGCCGGTGTGGAGCGACCTAGATCGCACTTTTCTTTCGACTAGTTTTGCCAGGCCGAAATCCAGCACCTTCACAATGCCGTCACGGCGGATCATAATATTGTCAGGCTTGATATCGCGGTGAACGATGCCCGAGGCATGGGCCGCTTCGAGTGCGGAAACGATCTGCACCGAGATTTTCAGGATCTTGTCGAGGTTCGGTTTTTCGGACCGTAAAAAAGCTCCGAGCGTGAGCCCGTCAACATACTCTGTAGCCATGAAACGGGAGCCTTCAAATTCACCGATCTCGTAGATTGTAAGGATATTCGGATGATTCAACGCCGATGCCGACTTGGCTTCTTGGATAAAACGGCTGATGCGAACCGTGTCGTTCGCAACTTCGGCAGTCAAAACTTTGATCGCTACGGATCGTTCAAGTTCGGCATCTTCTGCCAGAAAAACCTCGCCCATGCCGCCCGCACCGATCTTTTTGACGATGGTATAGCGACCGATATCTTGGCCGATCGCAATATTGCTTGCGCTGACCAAGTTCTTCGCGACGTGTTCGACCGCCGGCTGTTCGAGAAAATCGTTATCAAAGGAAATTAAAAGACGCTCCACTTCGCGGCGAACATCGAGTTTGCCCGAACATATCTCGTCGAGATATTCAGTCCTTGCAGGCGGCTCGATATCGAGGGCCGACTGGAATATCTTTTTGACCTGTTGGTATTCTTCTCGATTCATGCCCGCATATCACGGAGTTCGGCACGCAACCATGCCTTTGCCATACTCCAGTCGCGTTTTTTTGACTAACAGCGTAATTGACCAGGATTCGGCGCATCATATTCGCTGCCATTCCGAAAAAATGTGCGCGGTTTTGCCAATCGACAAAGCGATATTCGATCAGCCTAATGTACGCTTCGTGAACCAATGCCGTCGTTTGCAGCGTGTGGCCCGAGCGTTCGCGGGCTAGATACCGCCGCGCTTGCCTATGAAGTTCGTCATAAACGAGCGGCACGAGCTTGTCCATAGCCTCGCGATTGCCGCCGTTGCAAGAGAGCAACATCTCGGTGATCTCCCCCCGTTGTAAAGCGGCCTCGTCCATAGCGAACTCTCTCGATCCGACAAAAATATTGAAGTGTCTAGCAATGATATGGTGATTCTAAACTCAAGTCAATAAAGTATGTTAGTCACTTTCTTGACTTTTCCTTCTCATAATCTGCTGTCATCCCGAAAAAAAATGAGCCTGTTTTTCACCGAACGTTGCTTTAGTAAGTAGAAGGCAATTTTTCGCGTTATTTGAGATCAGCCTTTGTATATTCGAAAGAAAAACAACAGGAGAAAAAATATGAAACGATTTAGCTTAATGATGATACTTTTGACAATTTCCGCAATTGGTACGATGGCACAAACTGCAACGCCACCGGCGTCCACGCCTGGCAACGTAATGCGGATTACCTACTTCGACACCAAGCCCGGCAGAGGTGCGGAATTTATGAAGTTTCGACGCGAGCACGTCTTGCCTATCGCCGAGGAAGGCAAACGGCAGGGCTTGATAATTGACTATATGTGGCTCACGTCGCCCGTCGGCGATGGACCGACCAACTGGGACCTGGCGTTTGTGTTGGTTCACAAAAACTACGCTGACGCTCTCGAAAATGCCGAGTTTGGTGCAAAATGGAACGCGATCTTTCTCAAGCACTACGGCTCGCAAGAAGCTAGAGATAAGGCCGACGCCTACCAACGCGAGCTTCGCGATGTCATGTCGTCTCATCTGGTCCGACATCAGATCGTAAATCCCATGCCGCCAAAGTAGAGCCCTCGCGGCCACTTTACAAACAAGATAAAAAAGGCTTCGCTCAAAATTGAACGAAGCCTTTTTGTTTCTGTAAACGGTAGAGCAGGAGTCTTTTCTACTTTTAAGTCATCGTCAGCATCGCTGCCGTGATCTTATTGGCGGCGGTTTCGACGTTGCCGAGCTGGATCTTGATCTCATCAACACTGGTCGTCGAGAGTGCTGCGTCGGCGTCGTTTAGGACGGCGTTGATCGCCTGTTGCTCTTCAAGCTCAAACGATTTGCCGACCTCGTTCATCGCACGGCGGGCGTTTTTGATGAGCGTGTCGAGACGGTTCTTTTCGACGATCAGTTCTTTTTCGTCGCGATCCTTTTCGATCGAAGTTTCGGCTTCGATGATGAGGCGTTCGATCTCGTCCGGAGCGAGTCCCGACGAAGGCGTGATCTGCACGGCTTGTTCGAGGCCGGTCATTTTGTCCTTGGCCGAAACGCTGACGATACCGTTCGCGTCGATCTCAAACGTAACATCGACCTGCGGCACGCCGCGCGGTGCCGGCGGGATGCCGACTAGCTCAAACTTATTGAGGCTGCGGTTGGCGCTCGATATTTCGCGTTCGCCCTGTAAAATATGGATCTCGACCGACTGCTGATTATCGACGACGGTCGTAAACGTCATCGTATTTTTTAGCGGGATGGTCGAGTTTCGCGGGATCAGTTTTACGAACAAACCGCCGCGGGTTTCGAGTCCCAAACTCAGCGGCAGCACGTCGAGCAGGACGATATCCTTGACGTCGCCGGTGAGGACGCCGCCCTGGATCGCCGCACCCATCGCGACGACTTCGTCGGGGTTGATCTCAGCTGACGGCTCTTTGCCAAAAACTTCGGTCACGGTCTTGGTGATGATCGGCGAACGCGTCTGGCCGCCGACGAGGATGACCTTGTCGATATCCGAAGGCTGCAGCTTTGCGTCCCACAGAGCTTTCTGACACGGCTCGACCGACCCTTCGACCAAGTCGAGGACGAGCTCCTCAAATTTTTCACGCGTAAGCGTAGCATTGATGTGCTTTGGCCCAGTGGCGTCTGCCGCGATAAACGGCAGGCTGACGGTCGTCTCGGCAACGCTCGACAGCTCGCATTTGGCACGTTCGGCGGCTTCTTTTAACCGCTGTAGGGCAAGTTTGTCCGTGCGAAGGTCAATGCTGTGCTCGGTCTGAAAACCCTCGACGAGCCAGTCGATAATGCGGTGGTCAAAATCCTCACCGCCGAGAAATGTGTTACCTGATGTCGAGAGCACCTCGAAAACACCATCGTTGATCTCAAGTATCGAGATATCGAACGTACCGCCGCCGAGGTCATAGACAGCGATCTTTTCGTTCTTGTTCTTTCCAAAACCATAAGCGAGGGCAGCCGCTGTAGGCTCGTTGATGATGCGTTCGACCTCGAGCCCGGCGATCTTACCGGCGTCGCGCGTCGCCTGTCGCTGCATATCGTCAAAATATGCAGGGACGGTGATGATGGCTTCGGTGATCTTGTCACCGAGAAATTCTTCGGCGGCGAGCTTTAGTCTCTGCAGCACGATCGCCGATATCTCAGGCGGGCTGTAGATCCGGTCGAGCACTCGGATGTGGGCGTCGCCGTTTGGCGCCTTGCAGATGTCAAAGGGCACCGTCGTGCGCATCTTTTCGACCTCAGGAGCGTCAAACTTGCGCCCGATCAGACGCTTGACCGCATATAGCGTATTTGCCGCGTTGGTCACTGCCTGACGCTTGGCGATCTGGCCGACCAGCCGTTCGTCTTTATCGGTAAAACCGACGACCGATGGCGTTGTGCGGCCGCCTTCTTTGTTAGAAATGATCTGCACCGTGCCGCCTTCTAAAACGGAAACGCAGCAGTTTGTCGTGCCCAGATCGATGCCTATTACTTTGCCCATATTATTGTCCTTCGTGCTTAATGCAGCCCCTGGCGAGGCTATTCTTTTTCTGTGGGGGTTTCGTCAAGACCAAAGATGTCTGCCGGATCGGGCAGAGCTTCTTCGGGTGCGGGAATAGGAGAAGCGGAGTTTTCCGGGTTAGCGGCGGGTTGCGGTGCGGACTCCTTTTTAACAGGAGCCGCGCCCGGCGTTACTTTGACCATCGAATGTCGGATCACGCGATTGCCGATGCGGTAACCGCGAAGCATCTCGCCGGTGATCGTATTCGGCGGCTCAGTAGAATTTTCCTCAATGGCGACAGCCTCGTGAAAGTTCGGGTCAAATGTCTCGCCGACGGTGGCGATCGGCTGCACGCCCATGTCCGAAAATATCTCGTTCACCTGATGATGCACGAGCCCGATGCCGTCATAAAACTGTTGAAACTCGTCGCTCTTTTTATCTTTGAGCCCGCCGACCGAGCCGATCGCACGTTCGAGATTATCGAGCACCGGCAGCATCTGCGAGGCAAGGGTAGTGATCTGGTCGATAAAAGCACCGCGGCGTTCACGGTCCATGCGGTATTTATAATTTTCAAAATCCTTTAGCCTGCGGTCGCTCTTTTCCTGAACTTCATTTCGCTCTTCGCGAAGCCCCGACAGCCTTTTCTTTAACGCCTCGACCTCTTGCTCAAGCTCGTAAATACGCGTCTTTGCTCCGACACTCGGCTGTTGCGTTATAGGTGCAGCGGCAGGAGCTTCGGGTACAAAGGCCGGTGCGTTACGCGGATCATACTCTGACTGTTGGATCTCGATCGTCAGGTCGGCCGTGATGTGCAGATCTTTTTCTTTCTCTTCTAGCTGCTTGATAAAATCATCGACCGAACCGGTCGCGTCCATATCTAGCTCTTCGAGAGAATCTTCGGGCTTTGGAATTTGTTCTTTGTGGTTCATGTAAATGCGGTGTGGCGGGAAGGTCTTCAACCGCGCATGGCCTAGTTTCGCGAGATATCGGCCGACATCATTCTTTCGAGTGTGCGGGCGACATAATTGACTATTGAGATCATCCGGGCATACTCCATTCGGGTTGGCCCGAGGACGCTCAATGTGCCTACCGCCGAACTGTTTCCGATCCGGTATGGGGCCGAGATCAGCGTACAGTTTTGAAACGACGGTGTGCGGTTTTCAGAGCCGATGACGACCGAAACGTCGCCCTTGGCTGCTGTATCGCGTTCGATGCATTCGGTCAGGATCTGCATCAGCCGCGATTTTTCGCCTATCGTGTGCAATAGCTCACGGAGGCGTTCGAGGTCGGCAAAATCGCTTTTCGTCAAGATATTCGACGTGCCGTCCACAAAAATTTCACCCAGCCGGTCTTCCTCGTCCTCGATAGTTCCCGAGCAGAGGATCACGGCTGTTTGAAGCAATTTGTCAAAGAGTGCCTTTTCCTCGTGCATCAGAGACATGATCTCAGCACGAATTTCGGCCAGGCTTTTTCCGGCAAATTCCCTGTTCAGGTAGTTTGCCGTTCGTTCGAGCTCGTCACGGGCAAAGTTGACGTTGAGCCGTATTATCTTGTTATGGACAATGTTCGGCGCCGACACCAGCACAACCAAAATGCGGTTGTCGCTCAGATTGACGAACTCGATGTGCTGCAGGCGGTCACTCGCCAAACTAGGCGAAACTACGATGCCCACATTATTAGAAAGAGCCGATAACAAATGAGAGGTCCGCTCCATCAACCTATCCGGAGTCTCCGCCGGATCGAGTGCATTCAGGCCGTATTCGGCACCGATGCGGTGCAGATCGTCGTTTGAAATGCTCAGGACACCCAGCAGATTGTCAACGTAAAAGCGGTAGCCACTATCGGTCGGAACTCGTCCGGCTGAGGTGTGAGGCTGCTCTAGCATCCCCATTTCCTCTAGTTCACCCATCACGTTGCGAATGGTTGCCGAGCTCATACCGGTAGCGTTGGCAAACTTTTCTGCAAGCACTTTCGAACCAACAGGCTCGCCCGTGACAAAGTGTTCGTTGATAATGGCCGTCAGGATAACCTGGCCGCGGGAATCGGGATAAACGGTATTTTTTTCACCGTCGCGAACAGATTTTGGGTTGATTTGATGCATACGGCCAATCGGCTGTATGCTTTTCCCATATAAAGGAATAGCATTTTGACAGCCGCAGTGTCAATAAAAATAGTTAAATTAAGTTAAACATCGTTGTGACACATCAACTTGACGAGATACGGGAAATTTACGCTGAGGCATATCGCTGGTACGATCCGAAACGCGCCGTGCCCGTGCTCCACCTTTCATTTTACCCGTATGTCGGCATAAATCATACAATTAGAATACGGAGTGGCGAGATATTTGTGAGGATCGCCGAGATCTGCCGCGAGATGCCTCTCGCCTGTCACAAAGGCCTCGCCTATATCCTCGTCGGTAAACTGCTCAGAAAAAAGATCCCCGCCGGTGCAAGAGAGGTCTATTCGGAATACGTCAAATCCGAAGCGATACGTCTGCAAGCGGCTGACAACAAACGCGCCAAGGGCCGCAAGGTCGTCACGACCTCAAAAGGCTCGGTCTATGACCTCGACGAAATATTTGCCGAGCTAAACGCCAAATATTTTTACGACACGATCCCCAAACCGGCCCTCACATGGTCCGCCAAAAAAACCTACCGCATCCTCGGCCACCACGACGCGACCCACGATCACATCACGATCAGCAAGTCGCTCGATACGACAACGACACCGCGATACGTCGTCGAGTATGTCGTATTCCACGAAATGCTCCACATCCACCACCCCACCAAACACGTAAACGGCCGGAGATACAATCACACCGCCGCGTTCAAACGCGACGAGCAAAAATTTGCGTATTACAACGAAGCCGAGAACTGGATCGAAGGAAACGTGCGGCGGATGAAAAAAGAAGCAAAGCGTAGCTAATTGTGTGCATTTCGTGTGTTTCGTGGGCAAATCCGCAAAACCCGCAAAATACGTCAAAACGAGAAAGATTCGCAAAATCTGCATAACGCATCAAACCCCGCAAAATAGCATTTCATTCGTTGGCGGTTGGTGCTAAGTTGGGTCCATGTACCAGAATCTTCTTCGCCGAACATCAGCCGCAAACAGCCCCAAAAGCTTATCCGTCCGCCTGCCAAAGATGCCATTCAACGAAAAGGCAGCCTTCGTTGAGAGTGTCTGCAACCAACTGACGGACAGCCGTTTTGGGCCGGGGCGGGCGGTACCGATCGCTATGCGTCTTAGTCAATGGCCGGAAATCGAACCGGCCGTTTTCTATGACGTGACGCCCGCCGGGCCGGTTCCGAGCTTTTCCATCCTGCCTGATTCGGAGATGGCCAAAAGGCTCTCCGCCGACATCATCCGCCGCGAGCTAACTCCCACAAACCCGTTCAAAACAACCATCCACATCCACCGCGGCCAGCCCCCAAACCAGGGACGCGGCTCACCTTAAACATCCAGGGACGCATCCGGATCTGTGCAGACGCCCGCACTAAGTAAGGGCATCCGCTTAAAACCCAGGGACGCAGATCACTATTCACTTTTCACTGTTCGCTGTTCACTTTCTTGGGACGCATAGTTCTTTGAAAATTTATTTGATTGCCAGGGACGCGCTTTCGACGGGCCAAGTCTAAAAAGATTGCCGTTGCCTTTAGGCAACGGAGAGACCTGCCTTTTTTCCCGGCTTCAGCCGAACCATTGGGCTAAAGCCCATTCTCCGTTCTGCATGAAACCCGTTGGCTAAAGCCAACGGCAATTTAAGCGAGCGCGAGATCAATCCTGAGCCAACTTTGCGATGATCGATCCGATCAGGCCAAAATCGGAGGTCGTCTTGCGTTCCATGCCGGTTTTGGTGAAGCGGGTTTCGGTGAGGTAAGTCGAGACGGCTTGGGTATCGCCGTGGCCCTCGTGTGCGAGCATTGCTACTAAGCTGAGCGTTGAGACACTATCCTGCCCAATCGTAGTAATTGGGGTTACACTGGTTGCAAGTTTTCGTAATTTATCAGTTCTGATGTCACTCAATTCGCCAGACCAACTTCCGCTTACCTTCGCCAAATTTTCTTTTGATCCAATTCTGATGCAATCTCCGGCAAAAATAACCTGGATGTCCTGGTCTGCACTACTCCAAGTGTGCGGACCGCCCTCGGGTCCAATTCCCTGACGCTTTATGTCAGGCGAAAGGGCCCGAATTGTTGTCCTCATAACACCGGGGACAGTTACGACGACAGTCTCATCGTTCTCCGGATTAATTTTTGCTGTG
>JBGTII010000122.1:0-16776 GCA_041745735.1 Pyrinomonadaceae bacterium
CGGCAAATTGATCGCGATCGGGGCATACGACGAAACGGAAAATTCTGTGCGTCCAAAAGTCGTTTTGGTATAAAATGACGGCAGAGACAAACGTATGAAGAAACGAAACGTGGCATTGGCGTTCGGTGGTGCGGTCGGGGCGGCGGTCGCGGTCAAGCTGCTGACGCGTGCGGATACGGTCAACTGGGATGACGTTGCGGAGCGGGTCATGCACTCTGACCACTCGCATTTTGTAAACGTTGACGGTGCCCGCGTGCATTATCAGGAATTTGGCCTGCCGACAAAGCCGCCGCTCATCCTGATCCACGGCTACACGGCGTCGGTCTACGTGTGGAAAACGGTCGCACCAATGTTGGCTGAAGCCGGATTTCGCGTTATCGCAGTCGATCTGCTCGGGTTTGGTTACTCGGAAAAACCGTCGTGGTTTGATTACTCGATCCAGGCACAGGCACGGATGGTGTCCCGTTTTATGGCACGCATCGGAATCGGGCGGGCAACGGTCGTCGGCAGTTCCTACGGCGGTGCGGTCGCCTTAAATCTAACGCTCGACTATTCGGAAATGGTCGAAAAGCTCGTCCTCGTTGATGCCGTTTGTAACGACGAACCAAAGGATCATCCGATCTTGCGTCTGGCTGCGTTGCCCGGACTTGGCGAAGCCCTAACGCCGTTTCTTGTGGATTCAAAAAGGTTTCTCCGTATGAGAATGCAAGGCACGCTTGCCAAAGCTAACCACCACATGATCACCGACGAGCGTATCGATAACATCCGTCGTCCGCTATTTGCCGCGGACGGCCATCACGCAGTGCTTGCAACTTCGCGAAACTGGCACGCCGACCGGCTCGAAGCCGACGCTAATCTCATCAACCAACCAACGCTCATCATCTGGGGCGATTCGGACACGGTCATGCCGATCAAGCACGGCTATACCCTGCACCGAGAAATCTTAAATTCACGCTTTGTCATCCTCAAAGACTGCGGCCACGTCCCGCAAGAGGAAAAAAGCGAGATATTCACCAACCTCGTCACCGAATTTTGCCGCGACCGAAAGGGCCGCATCGCCGCAAAAAACGGCGATGACGTTCGGATGGAAGCCTAAATGAAGAAGCGTATTAGTGGGGCAGCGATTGGGTTAGTATTCGCCGTTGTCTGTGGCTTCATCTCGTTGTTATCGACAGGCGGCGGCCACGGCAGTTTAATGTGGGTGTTTTTATTCGTCATTCCCGAACTATGCGGAATCTATTTTCCTGTTATGGGATTTCTAGCTGCAGATTTAAGTACTTTGCGGTCACGCTGGGGTTTTGGGTTGATACTCGCTGTTAATGCAATAATTTCAGCGGTATTGGTCGTTGGAAGTTTTGCGGATGATCCCTACACGATTAAGGCTTGGAATTCAGATCCACTAGCAGCGATATTCATCACGGCGATTCATGCCGTTCCATCATTGATATTTAGCGCAATGCTTGTCGTAAGTGTACTTACTGCGAAACCCGCCGACGAAACCACAGCTCCGAGAATTCTCTCCTGACTGAAGACTCACCAGATTCAATGGCTACTTTGATTACCAGCAATGCCACTCTTTATGGTTCAGGGATTTTTACTACGATTGCCATCTATCGTCAAAAACCTACTTTTTGGGAAAAGCATTGGAGAAGATTGACGAATGATGCGATCAAAGTCGGCATAGACTTGAGTGAGCATCAGGTCGGGACGGTGAAGGCGTTGCTTGATGCAGCAATACGAGAAAATGGCATTGTTGATGGCCGTGCACGGCTGACATTCCTGGATGAAAGTCCGAGCCCCATTTGGCCAAACGATTCAATCTACAAAACGAGCCTTCATATAATAACCGGAGATCTGCGTTCGGTGCCGGAAGAGTTTCGGTTGAAAGTTTCGCCATATACGGTAAATTCGCGTTCGCCACTCGCAGGGGTGAAATCGTGCAACTATCTTGAAAATCTATTGGCTTTCGAGGAGGCAACGACACGGGGTTTTCACGAAGCCGTCCGCGTCAACGAACACGGGCATATCACCAGCGGTTGTATGTCCAATGTTTTCTGGCTAAGAGACGAGATGCTTTACACACCTTGTCTCACAACAGGATGCTTGCCCGGAACAACGCGGGAGTTTGTGTTGGAAAATGTGGAGTGCCAAGAGGTTGCGGCCACGATAGATGAGTTAGATAAAGCAGACGCAATTTTTCTGACATCCGCAGGTTTAGGAATAACTCAGGTCGCTGAATACGAAGCCAAACCATTTGAAACGTCAGATCACCCAATCCTCAAACTGCTGTCAATCACCATTTGAAAACACAAAAATACACGAAGAGCGCGAAATCATCTTTCGTCTGCCTTCGTGTAGATTCGTAAATCCTAGGTTGTTACCCTGCGGTTTCGAAAAGTGCGAGGATCTGTTTGCCCTCGATCGAACGCGGGTCGATGGTACGCAGGTGCTTGCGGCCCTGCATTTCCCATATCGCCGTTACCGTCCCTTCTTTTTCAACCGCTTGATATGAAACGTCTTCGGTGACAACCGGCGTTTCTGCGACCGGTGCGGCTGCGGTTTCTTCCGGAGCTTCGGCGGCCTGTACTGCTTCTTCTGACATTAAAACAAATTTCTCCTATCGAACTATTTCCTATTTACAAACTGTTAATAGAAAGAGAATTTTACACACAGCGCCTGATTTTGTCGAGCCTTGCGGTCATTTCGTTCGTTTTAGATCAAGCTCATAAAACCAAAGATCGTTGTTTGGCTGGTCGATCTTGATCTCATTGGCCTTGCCGTTTTTGTCTATAATAAAGGTCACAAAACCGCGTGGAAAGTTGTAACCGGTGGACGGCCGCCATTTGATCTGAAACGTATCGAGATGCCAGTGTTCGAGATCGGCGACAAATCCGGGCGTCGGCACCATACGCATTACGAGCTTTCCGTTTTCTTCGGCAACGATGATATCGCCGTACATCTGGCTGGTAAATGTTCCGGCGTACGAAGAAATGGCGAGCGACGGTTTGGTGTATGGAATACGGGCAGCATCTACCTTTTTTTTCTCCTCGGCGTCGGCCGTCTTTCCATCGGCAACCTGTTTAACGGCCTCGGCGTTGTAATCGCGTTTCGGCGCGTCTACAAACATATCGCGGATCTTGGACATCATGATCGCAAAGCCCGGCGACTCGTTATTCGAAAGGATCACAAAACCCACATTCTCCTCCGGGATCAGCACCGTGTAAGAAAGCATGCCGTCGAGCCCGCCGCTGTGATTGACGATCTTGCGTCCGTGATAGTCGTAGAGAAACCAACCCATGCCGACCGTATTAAAATGACGTGTCGGGTTGGATCTGATCGCGCCTTCGGATAGCGGCATCATCATGGTTGGCTGCCACATCTGATTGGATTGCTCACTCGAAAATATCTTTTTTCCCTCAAACGTGCCGCGTCCGAGCTGCAGGCGAATCCAACGCGTGAGATCCGCGACCGAAGCGTTTACACCGACCGCTCCATAAGCGCCCTCGTAATTTGCACCTTTGATCTGCGGCAGCACACGCAAGGTTCCGCCCGATTCGTTGTGCGCCCGGGCGGCATTGTCCGGCAGTGCGTTGATGCTCGTTACCGAACGCGTCATGCCGATCGGGTCCATGATCCGTTCTTTGACAAAGACGGGCCAGGGCTTTCCCGACACTTTTTCAACAATTTTTCCGGCCGCGACGAACATTAGATTTTGATATCCATAACGGGAGCGAAAACTCGATACCGGCTTTAGATACTTAACGCGTTTGAGCATGTCGTCCATCGAGTACGTCGTATTGAACCACAGCAGATCGCCGCTAAATGTGTCCAGCCCGACGCGATGGCTAACAATATCTCGAATCGTCAGTTCGCTCGTCACCCACGAGTCGTACATCTGAAACTCGGGCAGGTATTTTGAGACTTTGTCGTTCCAAGCGATCTTTTTTTCATCGACTAAAATAGCAAGGCTCGCGGTCGTAAATGCCTTAGAATTGGACGCGATCTCAAAGATCGTATTCTCGTCAACCTTTTCCGGCTTGCCGAGCTCACGCACGCCATAGCCCTTTGCGAACACCGTCTTGTCATCTTTCACGACGGCGATCGCCATGCCTGGGCCTTTCCACGTGTCCATTACAGTGTTGGCGTAAGCGTCGATCTCTTTGAGTTTGTCATCGAGCGTCTGGCCACTGGCAGCGAATTGAAACCCAAGAATGAGAATGAGTAAAACCGAAAGCTTTTTCATATTGTTCATGCAGTTGATACCTGTTCTGAAATATTTGTCACAATAATACCACGCCTAACCGCCAGTTTTTTCTTTCAAAACGCGGCAAATTTAGATATTCTTTTCGGCACATGTCACCAATTGCGATCACGCTAATTTTGCTGCTCGTTGCGATCATCCTATTCGCCAGCGAAAAACTACCGGTCGATGTCATCGGCATTATTCTCGTTATTGCCTTAATTTTGACGCGGGTTTTGACGGTCGGCGAGGCGGTCGCGGGGTTTGGCAACGACGTGATAATCACGATCGGTGGACTGTTTATCCTCGTCGGCGGACTGACCAAGACGGGCATGGTCGATGTCATCGGGCGTCGGATCGGGAAGATATCGGGTGACAATGAGTTTGTATTAACAGCGCTGATAATGGTGACAGCGGCTATTTCGGCAGCTGTAGTAAAAAACACAACGACGGCTGCGATGTTTTTGCCGGTCGTGATCGGCCTTGCTGCAAGGTCTAAAGTCCCGCCGTCAAAATTGCTTATGCCGCTTGCATTTGGAGCGATCCTCGGCGGCAGCTGCACGCTGATCGGTACATCGACCAACCTAGCGGTTAGCGGTGCGATCACACGCTATGGCCAAGAGCCTTTTTCGATGTTTGAACTGGCACCGGTCGGTATCATTACGTTTGCGGTCGGCACGCTGTATATGCTGTTTATCGGCCGAAAAATGCTGCCCAGCCGCGGCGGCGAGACATCGCTGACCGAGCAATATGACATACGCGAATATATTTCCGAGTTGCTGGTTTTACCCGAATCGCCGCTCGTGGGCCAGCGGCTCGACGAGACAAATCTTTATGCTGATCTCGAATTGACCGTCCTGGGCATCATCCGTGACGGCAATCGCATTACCGCTCCGGGTCCCGGCGAGAGGATACAGCGCCGTGACTCATTGATCGTCGAGGGCAAGATATCTGATATTTTACGAGTGAAAGAAGCGGTTGGGCTCGAGATCAAAGCCGATTTTTTGCTAAATGATGTATTGCTTGAGGGCGAGGATGTCGAGCTTTTTGAGCTGATGGTGATGCGTGATTCGAGGTTTGTCGGGCAAACGCTAAAGACGATGAATTTTCGTCAGAGTTATGATCTGACCGTGCTTGCAGTCAATCGCCACGGACAGACCTTTGTGACGAAACTCAGTGAGGTCAGGCTGATCTTTGGTGATGTTCTGCTCGTTCAGGGCAAACGGGACCGCATCGACCAGCTTGTGGTTGACCGCGAGCTAATGCTGCTCGAAGACGTGTCGGCAAGCGGCCAGCGTGTTGAGAAACGAAAATGGGCGATGGCCGCATTTGCTCTTTTCCTTACCCTTTCGCTGACAAAGGTTGTTGTCGGTTACGAGATACCGCTTGCGGTGTGCGTGTTGTTGGGTGTGATGGTGCTGCTTGCGACTAAGACAGTGCGGCACTCGGAAATGTATGACCTGATCGATTTTCGCTTGCTTGTGCTGATCGCCTGCATGATGAGCTTTGGCGTTGCGATGGAAAATACCGGTGCAGATACTTATCTCGCCGGACTTATCGAGCACTATTTTGCCCAATTTGGCGCAACGGCGGTGCTTGCCGGTTTCTTTTTGTTCACCGTTTTGCTGACCCAGCCGATGTCCAACCAGGCTGCGGCCCTCGTCGTGCTTCCGGTTGCTATCAAGACAGCCGTTGCCTTGGGGCTGAATCCGCGCACATTTATCATCGGCATTACTTATGCCGCGTCTTTCTCATTCATCACGCCGCTTGAGCCTGCCTGCGTTTTGGTTTATACGCCGGGGCGGTACCGTTTTATGGATTTTGTAAAGATCGGGACAATATTGACGATAATTGTGTTCGTAGTGTCGATCACGCTCGTGCCGATATTTTGGCCCCTCTAATGCCTGACAGCTTTTGTGATCTCACTGAGAGACAGGCCGCGTTTGATGATCATTATCATCCCCACCGCCGTCCAAAAAAATATGCGGCCCCGGCGTATGATCGCCAACGTCACTCCGACACCCGCGGCGAGGGCGACGGTTTCGCCGATAAATTGTGCACCCGCCTCGTCAACGCCGATCGTGAGCGGCACAAGCTTGAAGACGATAGTGATAAAACGGCTGATGGATTCGAGTAGAAAGGCGGTCAAAAAACTCGGCGTCGCTCCGGTAAGCCTGTAAAGTATGTACGCAACTTCGCCTATACCGAGCAGATGGTACGCCATTTGAAGCAAACAGATCGGAGCAAAACGACGCGGAAAATGGCGGTAAAATCCGTAGATCAAGTCTTCGAAACGCCGCACATCAAATCGCCATTTGCCCAAAAGATTGTGCAAAATGCCGCGTTTATATACCCAGTTGCAGATCCAACTCGCAAAATGCCATTGGCGGATCACCATTGTGACACCTAATACGAGCAAGACCGCCAGTGTGCCGATGACTCCGTTTAGCGTGATCGCAACATTATCATCGACCGAAAAACCACGCAACAAAACAGCTGCCCCTGCTATCAAAAAAAGCCCGGTTGTAAAACTATAAAAAAGATTTTCGGTCGCGACCGACGATAGTCCCGCAACCAACGGTACGCGGCTCCGGACGGCGATCGCCTTGGCAGTGCCGCTGGCAAAAAAGCCGAGCGGTATCGTGCTGCTCATCGCTTCGCCGATCATCATCGCAGGCACAGTGTCTTTTAGCGTCAATGTATAGGGTGGGTGAACGGTCAGCGTCCAGGCGTAGGCACGCGTCAAAAGCCGTACAAAAAACAACGCAACGATGACCGCAAATCCATCAAAGCCAAACCGCTTGATGCCGTCCCATATCTCGTGAAAACCTATCGAATAGATAAAATACGCAAACAGTGCAATGCCAAATATTGTCAGCACAATGCCCAGCATATGCAGGCGTTTGATACTTTTTGATGTCCGCTGTTGTGTTTCGGTGGTCTCGTCCAATGCTTTGCCTTTGTGCCCTGCGGTGTCTAAAATGGTATTTTAGCAAAACTTGAGAAACAAGATATTTTCAGGGAACCATATTATGACCACAGCCGCAGGTGCCGCATTATCAAACTCCGGTTTGACCGTTTTATCAGAGGAAGAAGAGTTGTTTCGCGCAGCCGTACGTGAATTTGCGGAGGGTGAGGTCCGGCCTAAGGTCGAGCAGATGGAGCACGCCTCCAAACTTGATGGCGACCTGATCAAACAGTGCTTTGAGCTCGGCTTGATGGCGATCGAATCGCCGGAGGAGTTTGGCGGTGCGGGTTCGACGATCTTTAACGCGATCCTTGCGATCGAAGAACTCGCCCGCGTCGACGCGAGCGTGTCGGTGTTTGTCGATGTCCACAATACGCTCGTCACAAACGCTTTTATGCGCTGGGCAAACGACGACCAGAAAAAGAAATATCTGACCCAAATGGCGAGCGGTAAGGTCGGTGCTTACGCGTTGTCAGAAGCAGCGTCGGGTTCAGATGCGTTTGCTCTAAAAACCCGTGCGGTCGATAAAGGCGACCATTACGAACTCAACGGCCAAAAACTGTGGATCACTAACGGCAACGAGGCTGAGATCTTTTTGCTCTTCGCGACTATCGACCCTGAGGCAGGTTATAAAGGGATCACCGCATTCATCGTGGAAAAGAGTTTCGAAGGTTTTTCGGTCGGCAAGAAAGAAGACAAACTCGGCATCCGAGCGTCTTCAACAACAGAACTTATTCTCGACAACTGCAAGGTGCCGAAAGAGAACGTCCTTGGCGAGGTCGGCAAAGGCTACAAGGTCTCGATCGAAACACTTAACGAGGGCCGCATCGGGATCGCCGCACAGATGCTCGGCATCGCTCAAGGGGCATACGAGTGTGCCCTCAAATACACGCAGGAACGCGAGCAGTTTGGCCAGTCGATCAACAGTTTTCAGGCGGTGCAGTTTCAGCTCGCCGAAATGGCCGTCGAAATCGAGGCGACACGGTTGCTCGTCTATAACGCTGCCCGGCTCAAGGACGCAGGCCGTCCGTTTCTAAAAGAAGCTGCAATGGCAAAGCTCTACTCGTCACGCTGTGCCGAGGCTGTTTCATCAAAAGCCATAGAGTTGTACGGCGGCTATGGTTATGTCAAAGATTATCCGGTCGAAAAATACTGGCGTGACAGCAAGATCGGCTCCATCTACGAGGGCACATCAAACATGCAGCTCCAGACCATAGCTAAGCTGATCATGAGCGGAAAGTAATGTCTGAGATCGAGATACGTCATGCAACGCCCGACGACGCAAAACTATTGACCGATCTGTCGTACACGACATTTTGGGACGCGTTTGCCCATCACCCTAAAAATGCGCCGGACGACCTCGCCCACTACATGCGGCAGGCGTTTACGATCGAGCAGATCGCCGTTGAGTTGGCTGACGATAAGACGATCTTTCTGATCGCCGAACTCGATAACAAGCCCGCCGGATACGCCAAGCTGATCGTCGGAAGTATCGAGCACGGCGTCACCGCCAAAAAGCCCATCGAACTGTCTCGCCTATATTCTCATCAGGAATATCTCGGAAAAGGCGTCGGCCAAAATCTGATGGACGCGTGTTTTGACTTAGCCAAATCGCACGATCACGACGTAATGTGGCTCGGCGTCTGGGAATACAATCCGCGGGCACAGCGGTTTTACGAAAAGAACGGATTTCGTGAGGTCGGCAAACATACTTTTCAACTAGGATCCGACCCACAGACTGACTTGCTGATGCAGAAAGAGTTATAGCCCACAGAGAACACAGAGCCCACTGAGAATATTTTTTCAATCTTTATCCCACTCAGTGACCTCTGTGCGCTCTGTGGCTTGTCTTCCTTCCGTGGATGCATTATTGTTGCATCTGTGAGATACATCAAAAACCCTCCTAATCCCTACAGCAAATACTCCGCCGAATATGTCGGTGAGCCGCCGCCGACAAAGCTTGAGATATTTGAGGAAACCGCGACCAAGAAGATGATCACCAAGGCGTTCGCGTCAGATTGGGAAGGCGGCTGGCGATACACGGTCAATTGCTATCGCGGTTGCGTCCACGGATGTACGTATTGTTTCGCCCGCCAGTATCACGAATATCTCGGTTACGGTGCCGGGACAGATTTCGAAACAAAGATCGTCGTCAAGCCCAACGCACCGCAAATACTGCGTCAAGAGCTAAAGAAAACGCGCGACAATATGCCGCACATAGATTTTTCGTTTGCCACCGACCCGTATCTGCCTCTTGAGGCAAATTATGAGTTGACGCGGAAATGCCTAGAGGTTTGTGCCGAGTTTCGCGTGCCTGTCGGTGTAATTACAAAAGCGCCACTTGTGACGCGCGATATTGATATTCTTAAGAAATTAAAGTGCAGCGTTTTTTTTTCGATGCCCTTTCTTACAAAAGAAAGATCGAACCCTTTTGAACCGTACACGCCAGTCCCCGAAGCCCGCTTTCGCGCTATGAGTGAGATCGCCGACGCGGGCATTCCGGTCGGCATCGGCATCGCACCAGTGATCCCGGGTTATAACGAATCAGACATCCCCGGCTTGCTCGAGCGTGCGAAAGAAGCCGGAGCGACGCGGGCGTTTATGTCGATGCTGCACCTAGACACTGATTCGATCGAAGAGTATTTTGTCCAAAAGATGCACGAACGTCTGTCGCCGACAGCTGCCGCAAAGATCATAAACACGATGAAACGCGAACGCGGCGGCACGCTCCGCCACGCCACCTACAAAGACCGCAGCACCGGCAAGACCGAGCAATGGGAAGTTACAAAAAAGCTGTTCGACTTTCACGCAAAACGACTCGGGTTTAATGCAGAAAAAATGCAGGAGCAGTCAAAAGTTGAAACGATCACAGAGGTTATGCCGACTCAGCAGCGACTGTTCTGAACAATAGCTATCTTGTCTATCCTGCCTATCCTGTTAAAATTCTGTTATGCAAAACCGCATCGAAGTCTTCGAACAAATGCTCGCCGCCGATCCCGAGAACACGATGGTTATGTTCGGCTTGGCCAAGGAATACGAAAAGCTTGCCGAGCATGCCAAAGTGATCGAAATGCTTGAAACCTATCTCGCTAAGTTTGATGATGAGGGCAATGCGTACGGCGTGCTTGCGAATGCCTATGCTCTTTCAGGTGATCGCGAGAAAGCCGCCGAGACCTATCAAAAAGGAATCGACGTATCAATGGCTCACGGCCATCCGTCGATGGCGAACGAATATAAGATGACGCTAGATCTGGATCTCGGGCATTAGTTCAGAGTGCGCGGTTTACCGCGTTTCCGCCCTGCACGTGGTAACGCTCGCTTTCTTAACGCGCACCGGTTTGTCGGGTTTCTCGTCCGTAACAGCCGCTTTATTTATCACGTCGACAACATCCATCCCACGGGTTACGCGGCCAAACGCCGCGAACTTGCCATCGAGATACGACGCATCTGATACCAAAATAAAAAAGTGCGAGGTCGCCATACTGGGTTCATCGGGTCGGGCCATTGAGACGATACCGCGCTCGTGTAGAATTTTGCTTGGCTCGTCGGGGATGGTGCGTCGTGCACGAGTTCCAAGGCCAGCCGGAACGCCACCGGAACGTGTCCAGACGTTGCCGCCCTGGACGACAAACCCCGGTACGACGCGACTAAATACGGTTGTGTCAAAAGCACCGATCGCAACAAGATTGAGAAAATTGCGAACCGATTCGGGTGCGCTTTCGGGGTAAAGCTCGATCTCGATAACGCCGGACTCGGTATCGAGCGTGACACATTTTGACGCCATTGTTTTGGTGTCGGCACGGTCAAATGGCTCCGTCACCAAAGCGGGTGTCGGGTGTTGGCCGGGCATTCGCTTTTTGCGATTTATCCTGGCCGACAGCCAGCGACACCGAAAACAACACGAACAACATTAACGTAAAACCTGTGCGTCCAAACATTAAGTTCATTTTCGGCAAAACCGAACTGAGTGTAAAGTAGAAAAGGCAGAACCGCCTGCCTGAGCAGGTTGGTCACCGACCTAGTCTGCGTGGAGTGTTATCAAAATATGAAACAGATCTACATCTTGATCGCAATTTTAGTTTTTACCGCATCTTCTTTTGCGCAACGCCAGATGGGCGTTCGTCCGACCGAGACCGGCGGGCCGCTCAAGTTTGAGCAGGCCGTATATGATGTCCAGTCGTATGATGTTTCGCTCGATGTCGATCCGGCAACGAAGTCGATCAAAGGCTCGACGGAGATCAAAGCAAAGATCGTGATACCGACCAACGTCATCCAGCTCGACCTCGACACGCCGTACAGCGTCGCGACGGTCCGCGAAAGCGGCGTTGATCGCAAGTATCAATTTAAGGATGGCAAGATCTGGATATGGTTCCCAATGACAAAACAGGTTGGCGAAACGGTCACGATCGCCGTCGCCTATTCAGGTGTACCGCGGGTCGCACCGAAGCCGCCGTGGATCGGAGGTTTTATGTGGGCAAAGACTCCATCAGGAGCGGACTGGGTTTCTGTCGCACTGCAAAATGACGGTGCGGATCTGTTGTTTCCGTGCAAAGACCATCCCTCCGACAAAGTCGCAAACGTCCAGATGCACATCACTGTTCCTTACCCTTTGAACGCCAATGGCCCCGGCAAACTGGTCAGCACGGTCAAAAACAAAAACGGGACATCGACCTATAACTGGGAGATGAACAACCCGATCTCGACCTACTCGATCGTGTTTAACGCCGCCCCGTACAAATTGATCAGCGACAAATACACATCGATCACCGGCGAAACGATGCCGATCGATTTCTACATCCTGCCCGAAAGCTACGACAAAGGTGCGGGCCTCATCGCCGAGCAGAAAAAATATCTCGCGTTTTACGAAAAGTATCTCGGGCCGTTCCCGTTTCGCAGCATAAAGGTGGGGATCGTCGAAACGCCGCATCTCGGTATGGAACACTCGACCAATATCGCGTACGGTAACCAATTCAAATATGACAAAGACGGTATGGATTGGCTACTGCTGCACGAATTTGGCCACGAATACTGGGCAAATCTAGTGACGGCCAGCGACTGGCGTGATTTTTGGATACACGAAGGTTTTCAGTCGTATATGGACACGCTCTACCAAGAGCACATTCACGATAAGCAAACTTATATGAAAGCGATGGTAGCCCGCCAAAAGGGTTTCAAAAACAAACAGCCGATCGCCCCGCGTGAGCCAAAGATCGCCTATCAGGTCTATATGTCAGAGCCGGACTATGTAAATTCCGACGGCGACATCTACGGCAAAGGCGCATATTTTCTGCACACGCTCCGGTATCTGATCGGCGACAAAGCTTTTTTTAACGCTCTCCGCCATATGGCATACCCGACCAAGGAAATGGAAAAATTCACCGACGGCCGCCAAGCACGTCTCGTGAACACCGACGATTTCCTAGCCATCGCCGAAGCCGATTCGGGGATGAAGCTAGACTGGCTGTTTGAGATGTACCTCCGCCAGCCAAAGCTGCCGAAACTGAAAGTTAGCATTCTGACTGTTGACACAACTATAAATCCGAATGTAACGGTCTTGAAGTGGGAAACGCCCGATAATATGCCGTTTAACATGCCAATTGACGTTGTCGTCAATGGCAAAATCCAGCGTGTTGAAATGAAAGACGGCCAAGCAACCATCGGGGGCGCGGTAACCGCAGTTGATCGTGACGGATGGGTTTTGAAGGAACTCTGATTTTTGTTGCATTTACACAGATTTCGCCGTATTTTTAATAGTATGAGTGTTGTATTAGAAGAAGCTCTTAAACTGCCACCACCCGAAAGGGTGAGGATTGCGGATGCTTTATACGACAGTGTTGAGCAGGATCCAAATGCGTTTCCGCTAAATGAAGAGCAGAAGAAAGAACTCGAACGCCGTTTAGAAGATTATCGCAAAAACCCCGGTACCGGTTCATCTTGGGAAGAGGTTAAGGCAAGATACTTTGCGCGTCGATGAGTAGAAAGCTGGAAATCCGCGAGGCCGCCGAGCAAGAATTTAACGACGCTGCCGATTGGTACTATATTGAAGATGCGATGGCAGGTGACAGATTTGTCATTGCGATCGAAACTACCCTTGCGAAGATCAATCGCGACCCTAACTCGTATCCTGTTGTTTTAGGTAACGAGATTCGTCGAGCGGTGGTGAATAAGTTTCCATTCTCGATCTTTTTTACCATTGATGACGAATTTGTTTCTATCCTCTCTATTTTCCATAACAGCCGTAATCCAATGATTTGGCGTGGACGTGTGAATTAGACCCCCCCGCATCAAATTGCCCGCCGTTACTTGATTTGGTATCTTTAAGAGTTGCCCCTTTACTAATATTTACTGACTACAGGAACTTTCTACATGGCGACTGCGACCAAAAAGAATGGCAAGGACATCGTGGCTGAAAAGGCACGTACGACCGAGGCCGACGGATTTAACCCCGACACCAAAACACAGACGACTGCAAAGGCCGACGCTGCCGAGGCTGCGACACCTGCGAAAGCAAAGGCTGCGACGGGCGCCAAACATCACGGCCTCGACACCGAGACGCTCGTCGGGCTGTACCGCACGATGTATATCTCGCGGCGAGTCGACGACAAAGAGATCCAGCTCAAGGGCCAGAACAAGATATTTTTTCAGATCTCGGGTGCCGGCCACGAAGCGATGCTAGCCGCTGCCGCTCTCGCGATGAAACCTGCCTACGACTGGTTTTTCCCCTATTATCGCGACCGGGCGCTGATGCTTGGGTTGGGAATGACCGCACAGGAAATGTTGTGGTCGGCGGTCGGTGCTGAGGTCGACCCTAATTCGCATGGCCGTCAGATGCCTTCGCACTGGGGGCATAAGGATCTGAATGTTCCCTCGCAATCTTCGTGTACTGGAACGCAGGCTCTGCACGCGGTCGGAGCGGCTGAGGCGAGCTATCGTGCCTCGCTGATCAAAGGACTACAGGACAAGATCACCGGTTTTAAGGGCGATGAGGTCGTCTATATGTCGGTCGGCGACGGCACGACAAGCGAGGGCGAGTGGTGGGAATCGCTCAATACCGCCAGTAATCTAAAGCTGCCCGTGATCTTTGTTGTTGAGGATAACGGTTACGCCATCTCGACGCCCGTCGAGGTCGGCACTGCCGGCGGCGACGTGTCGAAACTAGTCGTCGGTTTTCCTGATCTTTATATCCAAAATGTTGACGGCACAGATGTGCTTGCTTCGTATGAAGCGTTCAAAAATGCCGTTGAGTATTGCCGTGCCCGTAAAGGCCCGGCGTTTGTCCGCGGTAAGGTGGTTCGTCCGTATTCGCACTCGCTGTCGGATGACGAAAAACTCTATCGTCCCGTCGAGGAACTTGAGGCAGACGCCGCCATCGACCCTATCAAGAAATACGCTGAGTTTTTGATGACCGAGGGAATTGCGTCGTCGGAAACGCTCGAGGCCCTGCGCAAAGAGGTCGATGACGAGGTCAATAAGGCCGCCGATATCGCTATCGAAACGCCGCAGCCCGCACCGGAGACAGCACATAGAAATGTGTTTTCGCCGGACATCGATCCGACGGACCGGCAGCTGTTTGACACCGAGGACGGTGCTGAGCTATCGGGCAATGCCGGCACGATGGTCGATCTCATCAACCGCTGCATGCACGAGGAGATGGAGCGTGACGAGCGTGTTGTTGTCTTTGGTGAGGATGTAGCCGATTGCTCACGCGAAGAGTATCTTGAGACCGTCAAGGGCAAAGGCGGTGTGTTCAAAGTCACGGCAAATCTGCAGCGTAACTTTGGCTCGGCACGGGTTTTTAACACACCGCTTGCTGAGGCAAACATCGTCGGCCGTGCGGTCGGTATGGCGATCCGCAATTTTAAACCGGTCGTCGAGATCCAGTTTTTTGACTACATTTTCCCCGCGATGCAGCAGATCCGCAACGAGGTGGCGGTGACGCGTTGGAGGTCCGACGGTGACACAAAATGCCCGATGGTGATGCGTGTACCGGTCGGCGGTTATCTCAAGGGCGGTGCCGTCTATCACTCGCAATCCGGCACAACGATCTTTTCGCATACGCCGGGGCTGATGATCGTGTATCCGTCTAACGCCTTGGATGCAAACGGTTTATTACGCACGGCGATACGCTGTGACGACCCGGTTTTGTTCCTCGAACACAAACATCTCTACCGTCAGGTCTATAACAAATCGCAGTATCCGTCGAGCGATTTCCTCATCCCGTTTGGCAAGGCAAAGACCGTTCGCGAGGGTACCGACATAACCATCGTGACCTACGGTGCACTGGTCGAACGTTCAAAGCAGGCCGCCAAACGCCTGGAGCAACAGGGCATCTCTGTCGAGATCATCGATCTGCGGACGCTCGTCCCGTACGATTGGGAAGCGATCGCCGAGTCGGTCAAGAAAACCTCACGCGTCATCGTCGCTCACGAGGACCCGATCTCATACGGCTACGGCGCTGAGATCGCTGCCCGCATCGGCAATGACCTGTTCGAATACCTAGACGCCCCCGTCCGCCGCGTCGGCGCGACAGATACATTCGTCGCCTACGCCCCGCAGGTCGAGGATTACATCCTGCCGCAGAGCGAGGACGTTGAGAAAGCAGTACAGGACCTAATGACATATTAGGGATTTAACCGAGGCTAACGAAAAGGCAGGCACTTGATCGAGAATAAAGAGTGAACAATGAGAAAGGCGCAAGTCGGTATGACGAGATGTTTGTTTGCCACGATCCTCCATCTGACACTTTTCAGCATTACACTTTTTGCGCAGAGTAGCACCATCGATTCTACTCGCCAGTTCATCCGAGCAAACGAACACCGTCTCTTATCTGATTTCGTAAAATTCCTCTCAATCCCCAATATTGCTTCTGACACCGTTTACATTCGCAAAAATGCTGACTATCTCGTTGCGGAGATGAATAAACGTGGCCTGAAACCGCAATTGCTTGAGGCCGGTGATCAAAAGGTTCCGCCGGTTGTTTATGGTGAATGGATGACGCCGGGTGCGACGAAGACGATCATTTTTTACGCGCATTACGACGGGCAGCCGACCGATCCGGCGGCGTGGACGGGAAGCAAACCTTGGGAACCGGTGCTGCGATCAAACTCTCTCGAAAAAGGCGGCAAAATCTGCCGTGGCCGACAGCGGGGACAAAGATCGATCCCGAGTGGCGCATTTATGCACGTTCGGCGGCGGACCAGGCACGCAATGTAATACCAACAACCGCGACAACAGTTCTCGATCTGCGTCTTGTAAAAGGTAACGACCTGTTCCGTCAGATCGCAAAACTTAGAAAGCATATCGAGTCGCAAGGCTACTATGTGATCGACCGCGACCCGACCGACGAAGAACGGCTAGAACATCCGCTGATAGCCAAATTCCTTCACGTTTCCGGCGGCTACAACGCCCAGCGAACAAAGATGGATCTACCGATCTCGCTGGCCGTGATTGATGCTGTTCAATCGACCAGCGCTCAACCGATCGTTCGCATGCCCAGCCTCGGCGGTAGCCTTCCGCTTTCGATCATCAGCGAAACGCTCGGGATGCCGACGATCACTGTGCCGATAGC
>JBGTII010000123.1:0-9749 GCA_041745735.1 Pyrinomonadaceae bacterium
ATATCGGCAACGTCCCCACGCCAACGGCCACACCCGTCCCCGATGAAGACGACCTCAGAGCCGAGGATCGTTAAGAAATTTATCCACAGATAAACACGGATAGACACAGATAATTATTTATTTGTTTGATCTGTGTGCATCCGTGTTTATCTGTGGTTAATTTCTTTCTGAGTTTTGTTTGGGTTAAAATTCAAGCAATGGCTAAGGCAATATTAGTTCTCGAAGACGGACGGACGTTCACCGGCGTATCATTTGGAGCGGATGGAGAGTCGTTTGGCGAGATGGTCTTTAACACCTCGATGTCGGGCTACCAAGAGATCTTGACCGACCCGAGTTATGCCGGACAGATCGTCGCGATGACCTATCCACTGATCGGCAACTACGGAACAAACCCCGAAGATATCGAATCGCGGCGTCCGTGGGTCGAGGGATTTATTGTTAGGGAAGCGAGCCGCATCGCGTCAAATTTTCGCTCGACAGCATCGCTCCAGGATTATCTAAAGGAAAATAATATCGTCGGTATCGAGCACATCGATACGCGTGCCCTAGTCCGCCACATTCGCGACAAAGGAGCGATGCGTGCCGGCCTGTCGACCACAGACCTTGATCCTAAATCTCTTCTTAACAAGATCTTGGCTACCCCCGAAATGCAAGATCGAGAACTCGCAAGCTCGGTCACGATCACAGACAATTACAATTACCCTGCGACGTCGGATGAGAAATATCACGTTGTCGCTTACGATTTTGGCGTTAAGACAAACAGCCTGCGCGAATTTGCCAAATTTGGCTGCCGCGTGACGGTCGTGCCGTCCGAGACGACCGCTGACGAGGTTTTGGCTCTGGAGCCCGATGGAATATTTCTGTCAAACGGCCCCGGTGATCCGGCGTCGATGACATCCGTCGTGGACGAGATCAAGAAACTAGCCACTTCGCAAAAGCCGATGTTCGGCATATGTCTCGGGCATCAGTTGATCGGCGAGGCGTTTGGCGGGTCGACCTACAAACTAAAATTTGGCCACCGCGGCGGCAATCAGCCGATCAAAGACCTGACGACCGGAAAGATCGAGATCACCGCCCACAATCACGGTTTTGCGGTCGATGCCGACAGTTTGCCGGCAGATGTCGAGGTGACCCACGTCAATCTCAATGATCAAACCGTTGCCGGATTGCGGCACAAAACATTGCCCGTATTTTCCGTTCAATACCATCCCGAATCCGCCCCTGGACCGCATGACTCGGAGTATTTGTTTGAAAGATTTATCGACTTGATGAAAATCTGACAGATCTAAACCAATCGGGCTAGAGTTTTTCAGCTTCCTCGCGGGCGGCCAAAAGGGCGGGCATGTCTTTGTCGGCGTCCTTCCAGATCTCGAAAAATTTCTCGTACTCTGCTTTGTCCTTAGTGGCCCGTGCCTTTCCGAGTTGGGCTAGTGGATAGAGCGATGAAAGCGGGGCCTCGCCGCGATGGTTGAGGATCTTATCGAATTCACGGACGGCGTCCTTCGGCCGACCAAGCTGGAGATAGGCTAGAGCACGAAGGTATTGCGGAATAAACTCTCCGGCCTTTTCAAGTCGTTCGGTGATCTCAAGTTCTTCGATCGCTTCCTTCAGTTTCCCTGCCTGTTGCCATAGTGCGGCTTTGATTGTCGGTGCCCAAAGGTGTTTGAGTAATGTGTCTTTCGGCCTCGCTACCAATAATTCTTTAAGCAAGCGTGTCGACTCGTCGGACTGGCCCGCTACCGCAAGAGCCAATGCCACCGTGAGAACGATCATCTGTCCTTTTTCCAGACTCAAAGCTTTGTTCGTTTGTGCCTTTAGGACGTTTCGCAGATTGGCGTCGTCCTTGGCAGGCAGTCCCGTGCCCGAACTCCAAAACACAATGCGCACGGCCTGTTCTGCGGCATACTTACCCGCCACTTCCATCGCGTTCGTATGACTAGCAAGGTCAACCGAGCGACGGGAAAAATCCTGCGCGGTCCGCCATTGCCCTTTCACGGCCGCGGCTCCCGCCTGCAAATTGAATGCGATATGCTCATCATCGCGCCCCGCAAACCATCGAAGGTCCGTCTGGATATCGGCCGCATCATTTTGGATGAAGGCGATCATCAGCGGGAAGAGATGAAAATACGTGCCGTCCAAATTACGCTCAAATGCGGTCTTGCAGGTTTCCTTGGCTTCGTCATATCGGCCGAGTGACACCAGCGACTCGACCAGATTCATGTAGATGGTGGCGTAATTCGGATCGATCCGAATGCCCTCACGCGCAAAGGCTACGGCCTTTGCTGACTGTCCGATCCGTTCCATCGAGTCGGAAAGACTGACGTACGATACGACAAAGTTAGGATAGGTATTTCGCCAAAGTTCGAGAGTGTCTATCGCTTTATCCAGTTCGCCCTGAACGAAATTATGATAGTAGTATGTGATCCTAAGTTTTTCGCTTTCGCTTACAGCATCGCGGAGCTCGTATGCCTTTTTGGTCATTTCGGCAGCGAGCTTCCACTGGTCGGTGTTTCGATACACGACCGCGAGCTCGGTATAGGCCAAGGCGAAGTCGGAATCTAACTCAAGGGCCTTTTTATAAAAAGGTATTGCCTCGAACTGGCGTCCGTTCACGATCTGCTCGCGACCGAGCACGAATATCTTTAGCGCCTCGAGTGAGGACGTCGTTATCGACTCGCTCGGCACATTAAATTTTTCGATCGAGTTCAGACTCTCGCCAAGCCTTTCTCTAAGCCCTGCTGCCGCACGGGTCAGTGCATTGAGCACCTCCTCTCGCGAATTTACCTGCTCGAATTCTCGACCAAGACTCTCATTGTTTCGGGCATTGATCGCCTCGAGCGTAAGCACGTAAACCTCACCGAACTTGGTTATCGAACCGCTGATGAATGCCTTGAGATTCTGGCGCATGCAGATCTCTTCGCCCAATTCTCTGGTCACCCGCTCGTCGGGCTTTCGCCCCATTAGGCGAAGCGTTTGGCTCACGCGGGAATCAGGGACAATGTCGAGAAACGGCGACTGCGCCAGCGAAAAGGCAAGCGCAATCTTGAGTGTCTGGTCAAAGATCGCTTCGCCTGTCGTGTTTTCGAATTCGGTCAGAAGCAGAGAGTCCTTAAGGCCCCCGCTAGAACTAGTTGAGTGACGCGGCGCACTTATCTGGCCAGAATCGGGCTTATTGGGGACCGCCGTTTGTTCGAGTTTTGCTTCGAGCTGCAGTTCGTCGCGCAGATCCTTAAGATCGACCAGCATATCTTGCGTGGTCTGATAGCGCAGATCGCGCTTTTTCCTTAAGGTCTTCTGCACGATCCGCTGTAATTCTTTCGGAAGGTGCGGAGCTAAGCTCGTGATCGGCGTCGGTTCAATACTGATGATCGACGATAATACGTCGGTCATAGTCTCGCCGGCGAACGGAACCTTTCCGATCAGCATTTCATACAACACAATGCCAAAGCTGAACACATCGGAACGGGCGTCGGTATTCTTGCCGCGAGCCTGTTCAGGTGACATGTACGCCACGGTTCCCATGACCACACCGGGATTCGTCTTAACAAGCTTCTTAGTCTGATCCTCGCCGTCCGTCATGTTTAACTCGGTGAGTTTCGCCAGTCCAAAATCAAGCACTTTCACGTAGCCGTCAGAGCGGACCATGATGTTCTCAGGCTTAATGTCACGGTGAACAATCTTTGCCTGATGTGCGGCCGAGAGTGCCTCGGCGGTCTGCACCATGATCGATAGAATCTCGTCGAAAGACAGGCGCTGCTTCATTCGTTCGCGCAGGGTCTTTCCGTCAATATATTCTGCCGCAATGTAATGCTTTCCCTCGTGCTCGCCGATCTCATACACCGTCAGAATGTTTGGATGATTTAGTGCCGAGGCGGCCTTGGCTTCCTGAATGAAGCGATTCAAAAGGTCTTCGTCTTTGCTGAACTTTTCATGCAGGAATTTGATCGCGACCTTACGGTCGAGTTTAGTATCGTCGGCTAGGTACACGTCACCCATGCCGCCAGAACCTAACTGCGAGAGAATTTCATAATGAGCGAATGAGTCCTTTGGTATTGCTGGCATTGTATTGATTTACAATAAGTTAGCCTGTGTATGATGTGCCCGTCAACATTCCATAGCGTTTCGGCGTAGCTAATCCACCAACGCCGCATGACGCTGAGTATCTCTTCGAACGTTTTATCGATCTAATGAAGAACTAGAAAAAGGCCCGCTACGATAATGTAACGAGCCTTTTAGGTGATTATTGGCTTTAGTAGAGGTCTACTTGGCCGAGAGGATTTCTTTTAGAAATCTATCATCGCCATCGCCCGGATAGCGGATGTTGTAGATCTTCCAGAGTTTGTTCTTTTGCTGGCGAAAGCGGAATGAGACCATAGTCTCTTTGCTTTCGAGTTTGAACGTCACCTGAACGACGGCTTCGGTCAATGGGCCGAATTTGGCGTCGCCGCCCCAGCCGGTATCCATGATGACAAAATCCGTGTGCGTATTGTCCTGCGCACCGTAGAGCGGATCAAAATCTAAACGTCCGACTTCGCCATTGGCCTCTTTGGCGTCTTTCCAGATGAGATCGGCAAGATCCTTGGTGAAATATTTGTCGATCACGACACGGCTTTTTGTCTGAAAGAAGGGCCCCTTACTTGTTTTATGAGCCTTGTAGAGATTCTTAACGATGACGTTCGGGTTGGTCGGTTTGGCCGATTTCGCTTGAGCATAACCGAACGATGCGAACGCCAATAAAAGTGCGAGAGTAATTAACGATTTAGTTTTCATTATTTGTTGTACTGCCGGTAAACATTCAAAAAAAGAACCGCCGAAGCGATCCTTCTCGTATCTTAGTCAAGTCCCAATCTAGTGGTTGCTTCTGATTCCCATTTTTCGGTATCGATATCTTGGATCGCAAAGCTGTCCTTTTCGATCACCGAATTTTTAACCTTTGTCTTCTTTCCTTTTCCGGTGGTCGTGATTCGCTTTCCGGTCACGTAATTTGTGCTCTCTCTTGTCACGCTGCCCTCGGCACGGTCGCGGCTGACGTAATCAAATCCGATGAGGAGCAACATGCCGGGCTGTGCGTCAAAACGAAATTTGTAGGTCACCTCGGTCACCCAACGCGACCCGTGATCATTCATGACCGTCAAAACGCCTTTCGCGATCGCGACGCTTGCCGGCGCTGGCATTGCACCGTAAAATGCACCGCCGCAACCTGTACACTGCAAGATCTTTGTTCCTACTCCGGCCCTTTTCAGGCCGTCTTTGCCGCCGAATACAACTACCAGAGCTCGGCTGAGGTCGGAAAATTCGTCTTCTTTTACCGGTTTATTTTCGATCAGCTTTAGTGCGTGATCTGTGATGCCGTCCTGGTTCAGATCGCCTTTTACATCTTCCTCGATCTTCCAACCCGCAGGCACAAAATCTTTTAATGACTTACCCTCAAAGGGAACGGCCGATTCGTCAAGTTCGGTCCTCGTCTCTTCCGCGTCCTGAGCAAACGACACTGCTGGTATGACGATGACGGCAGAGAAGGAGGCAAGTGCGATGGTTCCTGTAAGCAAAAACTTATTCACGATCTTCATATTTGTTTATTAGAGGTCTCCTGTTTTTAGTAACGACACGGCAAAGATGCGAAATGCGACCTTTGCCGTTGCCATGACTTTATTGAGCGAGAAATTATCTTGAACCAATGCCGACAATATATGGAGCGATAACCAGCGATACGATCGACATCAGTTTGATAAGGATGTTCATCGAAGGGCCTGAGGTGTCCTTAAACGGATCGCCGACGGTGTCGCCGGTGACCGACGCTTTGTGCGGTTCCGATCCCTTGTAGACCATCTCACCGTTGATCTCGACGCCCTTTTCAAATGATTTCTTGGCGTTGTCCCAGGCACCGCCCGCGTTCGACTGGAAAATACCCATCAGCACGCCCGATACGGTGACGCCCGCAAGCAGTCCGCCCAAAACTTCGGGGCCCATCGTGAATCCGACCAGTACAGGTGTGATCAAAGCGATCGCTCCCGGCATCATCATTTCGCGTAGCGAAGCTTTGGTCGAAATGGCGACGCATTTGTCGTATTCCGGTTTGGCCTTGTATTCCATAATGCCCGGGATCTCGCGGAACTGACGGCGAACTTCCTGCACCATATCCATCGCCGCTTTACCGACGGCCTGGATGCACAATGCCGAGAAGATGAACGGGATCATACCGCCGACAAATAATCCTGCCAAAACCGGAGCTTTGTAAATATCGATGGCAGAAATTCCTGCGATGCCGACAAACGCTGCAAATAATGCGAGCGATGTCAGAGCCGCCGAGGCAATGGCAAAACCTTTGCCGGTAGCGGCCGTCGTGTTGCCGACCGCGTCAAGATTATCCGTGCGTTCACGCACCTCAGGCGGCAACTGGCTCATCTCGGCAATGCCGCCCGCGTTATCCGCGATCGGGCCAAATGCGTCGATAGCAAGCTGCATCGCGGTTGTCGCCATCATGCCTGCGGCGGCAATTGCAACACCATAAAGACCCGCGAAATAATACGAAGCAATAATTCCGGCGGCCAGCGTCAGGATCGGGATGACCGTCGATTTCATACCAACGGAAAGACCGGCGATAATGTTGGTCGCGTGTCCGGTCGATGATTGCCGGATGATCGACATCACTGGCTTTTTTCCCATCGCCGTGTAATATTCCGTGACGAAACTCATGATCGCTCCGACTATCGTTCCGACAACGATCGCCATGAAAACACCTGTTTTATTGAATGTCGTGGTGCGTAGAGCTATCTGACCATCAGGCAGCATCCACATTACGATCGGGTAAGACGCGATCACGGTTAACAACATCGACGACCAGTTTCCGATGTTCAGTGCGCTCTGCACGCTCGATGTCTCGTCCTTGATCCTTACCAGTGAGCAGCCGATGATCGAAAAAACGATTCCAAGCCCGCAGATGACCATTGGTAAGAGGATCGGCGACATGCCGCCAAAATTATCCGTCACCCGGATCTCCTGACCCAAGACCATCGTTGCCAAAATGGTTGCTACATACGAACCAAAAAGGTCAGCTCCCATACCGGCAACGTCACCGACATTGTCGCCGACGTTATCGGCGATAGTTGCGGGGTTGCGAACGTCATCCTCGGGAATTCCCGCCTCTACCTTGCCGACCAGATCGGCTCCGACATCGGCGGCCTTGGTATAGATGCCGCCTCCGACACGCGCAAACAAAGCGATCGACTCCGCACCGAGCGAGAAACCGGTCAGAACTTCGATGGCTGTCTTGACCTGATTTGCCCCCATATCCGCAAAATATGCGAGAAAGACAATGAACAATCCGCCGAGCCCTAAGACTGCCAGACCGGCAACGCCGAGTCCCATCACGGTTCCGCCGGTGAACGACACCTTCAGAGCCTGTTTCAAACTCGTGCGGGCCGCTTGAGTGGTGCGGACATTCGCTTTGGTCGCAACTTTCATCCCGATATATCCGGCCGTTGCCGAAAATACCGCGCCGATAACAAACGCGATCGAGATGACCCAACTCGAGTGGATCTGTCTGCTATTAACCTCGTGGATCGTGCCGGAATAGGCTAATAAGGCGGCGGTGAATAAAACGAATATGCTGAGCACTTTCCACTCGGCTTTCAAAAATGCCATGGCACCGTCAGCGATATAACCGGCGAGTTCCTGCATGTTCTCGTCGCCCGCATCCTGTTTGCTCACCCAAGCCGATTTGATGGCCATCACGACCAAACCTAAAATCCCTAACGCGGGCACCAAATAAATTACGTATTCGTTCATATGTTTTTTTGTTCAATGTCTACGGCTGACGCCGTCAAGCATTTCTAGTAGCTATCCAAAACTATTGATTATCAAGCAATTGCTGGCTTTTGACAAATAAGGGGACACTTTTTGCGCTAGAATATCCCGATGACTATCGGATATTCGGGCACGCCGCTCGCAAAAAAGCTTGGTATCAAAGACGGGTTTGTCGTGCTGACGATCAACGCCCCTGACGATTATGACGATCTGGTCGCACCGCTCCCCGCGGATGTGACGGTGACTGATTCACCAAAGCCCGAGGTCAACCTCATGCATTTATTTACAAACAGCCGCGACGAGCTTTTTGGCAAACTAGCGGAAAGCGTAAGGCTGATAAAGCAGGACGGGTCGATCTGGGTATCTTGGTATAAAAAGGCCGCGAAACTGCCGACAGAGATCACCGAGGATACAGTTCGCGAAGCTGCGTTTCCGCTCGGGCTGGTCGATATCAAGGTCTGCGCGGTAGATGACAAATGGTCGGGTCTGAAACTGGTTATCCGCAAGGAAAATCGTACTTGCTAACCGTAAGAAGATTCACCACAGAGTCACAGAGAGCACTGAGAAAAAAATCAACTAATTACACAACCAATATTTAGGTACATTTTTTCAAAAACAAACTTTCTAAGATCCTCTGTGTACTCTGTGCCTCCGTGGTGAGTTCATTTCCTGTGATGAATAATGTCATTCCTCCAAAAACTTCCCGCCGAAGGGTTTCTGGCCGGCGAGGGAGGCGTAGAAACCGTAAACCGCCAGCGCCACCAGCAGGGCCAGGTACATTAGAAAAACGGTGGCGTACCACGCGGTGAAATTCGTGGTGATGGGAAGATCGATAAGAGCGTTGAATAAGCCGAATGATGACACTGCGGCAAGGAGGCCGTAACGCCAGAGCGGGAAGACGTTGAAGGCCGCGACCCCCGTCGCAATAAAGACTAGGTCTATGACCGATTGATCGCGGTCAATGGCGTATAGAAGCACGGTTACAATGGCCCCGCCAATAACAAACGCCAGCCAGTCCCGCCGGAGGATGATCGCCAGTATAAGTATGATAAAAAGGGCGACGATACAGTTCACTAGTCCATTTAAGAGCCGATCGCCAAGGAACGAAAGAAAGGATCCCGCTTCGAGCCAACCAAAGGCTGGAGCGTATGGAGCACCGGGCGGATGGCCGAGCCATGTCGGGACCACCCTCCGCAGAAGGGACCAGAGCATCGCACCCATACCGAAGAGCGCCCCGATCAATAGGTCGCGGCCAACCATCGGATCGCGAATGTCTCCGGCCAAAAGGCGCGTCCATGAGATGATACGCCCGGGCCAACGCCGGCGAATTAATGGTTCAAGTGCCATGTACACGACCCAGAAAAAGGCGGCAACAAGCAGTGCCCAGGCAATGATCGGCAGCATTATTATGAAAAACTCGCCGGTCGTCGGGACGTGATGAGCATTTGGGAAAAAGACCGACCTGATCATGCTCGCCCAGAAGGCGAAATGTGCCAGCCTGAAAGCTCCGCGGCGGTCACCGCGGCCAAGCCGCATATTTTTAAGCGTCAGCAGGCCTCCGCCGATCCCGGCAAGTACAAGGAACCCGATGACAGAACCCAAGAAAACCTTCTGCCCTGTTTTCATTGGAATAGCAACCTCGCGGGTAGGTTGTTCCCACGAATGAACAATGTGGAACGAAACCACTTTGCCAAGGAAGGCCGCCGCCTCTATGCGAAACGGCATCTGCGGATTTTCAGGATAAGCTCCCTCCCAGGCGGTACTAAAGTCGTGGGAGGCCCTTGGGGTAAGCTTGGATTCCACTTGGCGAAACTCTGCCTGATCGAGTCCGGCTGCTGTAAAAAAGATCGACCATTCGATCTCATTCGGGGTGGTAGGGGCACGGTCAATAATATGCGGCGGCACGGCTCGAAATGACCTTAATTCTCCGCGAGTATCGAGAC
>JBGTII010000124.1:0-9362 GCA_041745735.1 Pyrinomonadaceae bacterium
GTGACCAAAGAGGCAAAGTTTTCGCCGATCCGGGCATTTACCGCGACCGGCGGTTCGTTTTACAACCGTCGTTTTACGGGCGATGTCGGCCAGGCGTTGAATGACAAGATCGCGGTGCGCATGAACGGTGTTTATGAAAAATCGAAAAGCTTTCGCCGGTATGTCGGGCTCGAACGTCTCGGTTTTAACCCCACAGTGTCGATCGCACCCGATGCCAAAACGAGCATCAATATTGGTTATGAATTTTTCCGCGACCGGAGAACGGCTGACCGCGGTATGACCTCGTATCAAAATCTTCCTGTCGATCTGCCAATGTCGACATTTTACGGCGATCCGGATAACAGCCGCGTACGAGCGGATGTAGATATTGCCACGGCTTCTGTCGAAAGGCTGTTTGGCGACGTGCTCTTTCGCAATCGCTCGCAATACGGCTATTACGATCGTTTCTATCAAAACTACGTCCCCGGAGCGGTCAATGCGGCAAAAACGCTTGTAAATCTGACCGCCTATAACAACGCGACAAAGCGCAAAAATCTCTTTAACCAAACCGATCTGACATACAGCATCAGCACCGGCCGAATTAAACATACGCTCGTTGGGGGGACCGAATTTGGACGACAAGTAACAGACAATTTTCGCAAGACGGGATTTTTCAACGATACCGCTACGACGATACAGGTCGCGTTTGAAAACCCGATAACAAGCACGCCTATTACCTTTCGCCAGAGCTCGACCGATGCCGACAATCACCTCACATTAAATCTCGGCGCCGGATTTGTGCAGGACCAGATCGAGTTTTCCAGATATGTGCAGGCTATCGTCGGTGTCAGATACGATCATTTTGGCCTGACATATCAAAACAACCGTAACGGCTCGACGCTCAGCCGCGTCGACCGTCTGGTCAGCCCGCGAGTGGGGCTTGTGATAAAACCGGTTACGTCAGTCTCGCTTTACGGAAGCTATTCCGTGTCTTTCTTGCCAAGCTCGGGCGACCAGTTTTCATCACTTACGACCGTTACACAGCAGGTCGAGCCGGAAAAGTTTCAGAACTATGAAGCGGGTGTTAAGTGGGATATCCGTCCCGGGCTATTACTGACATCAGCGATCTATCGCCTCGACCGTACGAACACGCGTGCGACTGATCCCAACGATCCGACGCGCATCATCCAGACGGGCAAACAGCGGACCAACGGATTTGAGATCGGGCTCTCGGGTAGCATTGTGCCGAAATGGACCATGACCGGCGGGTATTCGTATCAAGATGCACGCATCACCAGTTCGACAACCGCCGCGGTTGCCGGAAAGCAGGTCGGGCAGGTGCCGCACAATATGTTTTCGTTGTGGAACAAGTATCAGATCACATCGAAACTCGGTGCAGGGATAGGACTCCTCTATCGATCCGATGTGTTTGCCGCCGTAGATAACACCGTTGTCGTGCCCGGTTACGCAAAGGCTGACTTAGCTGTTTTCTATAACTTTAACGAGCACTGGCGGTTACAGGTCAACCTCGACAACATCACCAACAAGCGCTATTTCGTCAATGCCGACAGCAATACTAATATCTCGCCGGGAAACCCTCGCGGGTTAAAGATCGGTTTGACGGCAAGATTTTGATCGACACCAACCGCACATTCAACACCCGCCTTTTACCGTAAAACTAATATTGCACAACAGCATTCGCTACGGGCACCATTCGAAAGAGTGGTGCCTCCCGCCTTTAGTGAACAGTGAATAGTTGTTTTTCGTTATTTCGTAAAACATTCGGGGCGGATATCCTATTACGATGCAGTCGTTGACCTACGGACAGTTGATACGCGGGAATCGTAATTTTCGCAATCTGCTGGCCGGACAATTTATTTCGGAGCTTGGAAACTGGTTTAACTTTATCGCCGGTTTGGGACTCGTGCGTCTTGTCTCGGATGCGTCACCGACGGCTGCGGGGTTGTTTTTTGTCGCGAGATTGCTGCCTTTTGCATTGGCATCGCCGATAGCAGGGACGTTTGTTGACCGTTTCTCTCGGCGGCAGGTGATGATCGCGACTGATCTGGCTCGGGTTGTTGTGGCTCTGTCGTTTCTGTTGGTTACGAGCCCTGAAAATCTCTGGATAGCGTATTTAGCGACAGTTCTGCTGCACACGTTGGGAGCGTTTTTTGACGGGGCTAAGAATGCCGCGGCGCCGAATCTGGTGGGGAAAGAAGGTTTGCTTGCTGCGACCGCACTGCTGTTTTCGACGCGGTTTTTGCTGATGGCGGTCGGGTCCGCCCTCGGTGGATGGGCGTCGGCGGTTTTCGGGTACGAAGTGGCCTTTATCATCAACGCGGCGTCGTTCCTCGCTTCGGCTTATACGGTTTGGCTTATTCCGGAAGAGGCGACCCGGGACGAAGAGACCGGAGCGAGGATGAATTCGATGCGGTTTCGCCGCAAGCAGACGCCGCCGTCGGAGCAGCCAAATTTTGTCGCGCCGGTGGAACCGAGAGATTCGTTCATCACGGAGCTACGCGAAGGCTTTAAGTACGCGAAAAATACCCATTTTGCTCTCACGATCCTTGTAATGAACGTCATCTGGGCGACGGGCGGCGGGGCGATCAACGTCATTTTTGAGCGTCTGGGCGGTGTCCATTACGCCGCGACCGAAGGCTGGAATCCTGATATTGCCGTAGCTTTGCTGTGGACGGCAACCGGCCTCGGCCTGACCGCCGGGATGTTGATCGCTCATCGTACATCGACTTATATCGACCGCAAAAATATCAATCACGGGTTTATCGGCTGGTCGCTCATCCTGCACGGCGTGCTCTTTGCGTTCGGTGCATTTATGCCCACGCTGTGGCTCTTTTGCGTTGTGATATTTATCTCGCGGGCTATCGTCGGCGTCGAATACGCGGTGCAAGAGACTATGTTTCAACGCAGTCTACCGGATTATATACGCGGGCGGATGTCCACGATCGAACGCGGAGCCGAGCTCACTGTATTCGGATTTGTAAGCTACGCATCGAGCGGGCTGATGTTTTACATGACACCGCAGACGTTGACGATAATCTCGGGAATTTTGTCCGGCCTCGCAGGCGTTGTGTGGTTTGTGCGGGAGAGGAAGGTTCGAGCGAATTGAAAGTTACATTAGAATTAAAAATGTTATCGTAAGAATTATTGCTGTGTACCGCATTTAATTGTCCGTGGCGAGGTTGATATGAATTCTCTAAGATTGTTTTTTCTCTTAATATTAATTACTGTTTTTTTCACAAACATCGCATCTGCACAGGGAGTCAAGACCATGCAGATTGTGCGGCAGCCAGTCGTTCGTGAGTTCAATCCAGCGTTTAAAGGTAAACCGGAACAGGATATTGAGTTGCTGGAACATCAACTCGCCGATGCACTACGTCTTAAGGACGCGGCAAAGCTTGATCTGATCTTAGCGGACGGTGTCACGATAGCTGGATTGATCGGCGACAAGAAGCAATTCATCGCCTTGTGGTCCGCTGTTAAGACAAAGTATGTGACGATTGAGAAAAGCGAGATGAAGATACAGATGTTTGGTGACACCGCAGTGGTCTCCGGCACTCACAAAGCCGACATTGATGTAGAAGGCGGAAGCAGTTTTTCGCAGACCAGTTTCATGAATACGTGGAAACGTATCGACGGAGTCTGGCGTTGCATTGCCTTCATGAACTAAGCCGCTCCCCACCTTCCTTACGCAGTAATAATCACCGCTTTCGCACCGGTTAGTTCCGAAAAGTCTTTTGTGTAGATGGTATCGACGCGGCGGACCTCTGAGATGCAATCGACGATGTCTTGGGTCTGGATAAAGCCGGATTCGACGTGGGCGATTGCCCAGTTTTTTATGTGTGATGCTCGGCGGAGCGTTTCTTCGAGCAGGTTGATGTATTGTGATTTTGTTTCGGTTGCCGAGCCGAGTTTGCCCGTCATCGACGCGTCTAGGTCTTCCCAAAAATCACCGCCGCCGCGAAGCCACTCTTCGCGCCACGCTGCACGCCCAAGATAGCCTTTTGTGCTCTGTGCGTGAGCGGCAGGCACACGCAAAAACATCAGATCGGCGGGCGTCTCGGCGATAAAATCGTCTGCGTGCTTGTTCTGGCAAGTGTTGGTTTCGCCGTTGTCATAGGTGGCGGGCTGGATCGAATGAAAGCGGCGAAATGCGTTGGACAGGGGCGAACGCAGCTCGCGGGTCTCTTCCTTAAACGACAGCACGTAATTGCCGACGGAAAGCACGATGCTCGAAGCGATCGCCTGCGACATCTGTGACTGTAGTCGCTCGATGTTGTGCCGGACATTGTCAAACCACCATGAATCAGTCTCGGTAAACCACGTTGCGAGCGCCGGGTTTCGCAGCTTATAGCCGGGGACATAGGCGTCTTCGAGCACGACGTTCACTTCTTCGTCAGACAACGATTCGCCGTTATTTGTTATCTGCGCGGTGCAAGCCGCCCACGCCGAACGCAACGGGTCGTTTGCCATGACGCGTGCGTCCAAGCGTTTTAGATACGCTCCGACCGCCGGATCGTCGGAAAAAGGGATCGCGACCGAGCTGAAATTTACCCTCCGCAAGATGTTGAGGTCAAATGCGAGCCAGCTTTTGGGCAGGGTTTTGGTTTGAGAATGCATGAGCTAAATGGTTGTCGCCGGTTCGGCAAAAGGGTCGGTTTCCGCCGTCACCGCAACGGGGAGCGGCGTTGCGAGCAGGGCTTTGACCACGGCTGGGTCAAATTCGATGCCCGCCCAATCAGCTATGTGGCGTCGCGCATCGGTATCGGTCAATGCATCTCGAAATGGGCGTGCCGCGGTCATTGCGGCAAAGCTGTCGGCGACACGCAAGATACGTGCGGACAGCGGTATCTGCTCGCCCGCGAGTTTGTCGGGATAACCGTCGCCAGACCACCATTCGTGATGCCAGCGGACGAGCAACTGCACGCCGCGAGGCAGACTGAGCTTAGCAGCGGCTTGTTCGCCAATTACTGGATGGCGGTGTAGGTCGATGCGTTCAGAATCGAAAAGCTGACGCGGTGCCGATATGTAATCGCGGCCCATCTTGTATTCGCCGATGTCGTGGATGAGTGCGGCCTGATGCAGCAAGAAGCGATCCTGCGAAGCAAGATTAAACGCCGCCGCAAGCTTATCCGCGATCGTCGCTATCCGCTCAGCGTGCGGACCGGTATAACACTCAAACCCATCGATCTCCGACGAAAGTTCGAGCAGTTTTTCGTCAACGGCTGACGCTGGGGCTGTTTCGGCGAGTATGCTGTTCACGCTAACAGTTTCGCCTTTTTAGGTGCGAAGTTTCAAGTTTGGTACGAAGATGTCAGAACCACCTGGGGTAGCGAGGGGAATAGGCCCAAGCCCGCATGAAGTAAGGGCGGTCCATCCAACTTGAGAGTAACGCCCTTACTTCGTGCGGGCTTCTGCCCAACACGCTTCTTAACGGTCGCGTTTCCCGATACTAGTTTTTCAGGCTATCTAGCAGGTCGCGGGCTTCGCGGTTGCTGGGGAAAACGGCGAGGAGGCGGGTGAGTTCGCCTTCGGCACGCTTTTTGAGATTGTATTGGATAAAGAATTCGGCCAGCAGGATGCGAAATGTCGGATTGTTGGGGTCGAGCTTGAGGGCGGTCTGCATCTCGCCTTCGGCTTTGTGCCGCTGCGAGGCGTCGGCAGAGAGGGCTTTGCCGTAATAGGCGTGGTAACGGGCGTTTTTTGGCGCGTAATGGACGGCACGAGCGAGGAAGGGGAGAGACTGTTCGGGCTCGTTGTCCATTAATAGGCTAAAACCGCGTTCAAAATTCTGGGTCGCCTGTTCGGTTTGGAGGCTGGCGTTGCCCGTTGTGCCCTCGGCCTCGCGTTTTTCGCGTGCGGCCAGCTCTTTGCGCATACGATAGTCGTACAGCTCACGATTCTCAGGGTTTTTAAGCGTTTCGTGCGCCTGGGCGAGCTCGGTAAAGGCGTTCTGAACACGCTTTAACAGCTCAGCTCCTTCGGAATGGTAGCGGTCGGGGTGAAATTCTCTGGCCAGCGAAAAATATGCCCGTTTTACATCGGCGATGTTCGCCGCGGGATCAACGTCAAGCAGGTCATAGTATGTTTCGGCGGATTCGACGCGCGTCAGATATTCGTCGAGTGTGATGACGACATCGGGGATCTTTGGCTCGGCGGGTGCGGGCTGTGGCTTTTGTTCGAACACCTGGGGAGCGGCGACGGTCGCAGTCTTGGCCTCTGTCTTGAGTTCGAGCTTTGCACTTCGCATTGCCGAGATCGCGTCACGGGTAAAGGCGGGCTGCCAGTCAACTCGGATAATTAGCCCGCCGAGCCACAACGTGTAGATCGCTTGGAAAGCGTTGGCCTCGGTCATGCCCGAAATGCTTATCAGATCGGTGATCGTCAGCGGGTCTTCGCCCGTCCGTGAGAGGACAAATGCCTCATCAGGTCGCAGGTTTATCCCGAGCGGCGGGGCTTCGGATCGGTGAAAGCGTTCGTCGAGACTGCGAAAACGGCCGAGCACTTTGTCGATCGGCATACAGCGGGCAAAATCGAATAAGATCCGCCGGGTCTCGACATCATAAGCCAGCCCATCGCGGACACGTCGCAGCGAGCTAAAATCCCACTCGCCCGATTCCCACGCGAGGATATCCACGAGAATGCTCTCGATCTGTTCGGAGAATAGTTTTGCGGAGTCAGCTTTGGTCAGGAATTTTTTGTCTTCAAGATAGGCGACGAGCTCGTGATCATTGGAAAAATTTGGGATCTTGGTCACGTCGTCTTTTGTCATCCGGTTGCGTGTGAGCAGAATGTCAAAGAGCCGCGACGCGCGGGCGTTGGACACCGCGAAGACGATCTCGCCGTTTTTCAGGTAGATGACACATTTTTTGTCCTTGTCGGACACGCGCAGAGATCCGTTCACACGGGCCTGCATGATCTCAGAGATCAGCTCGGCGAACGGATGCGTAAAGAAATTGCCTTGAATTTCGAGTTCGGACTGCGGTGTCATTTGCTATAAAACCGGCGGTGCGTGGGCGGCCGTGAGGAGCCATATAAATGATAACAAATCCGGCGTATAAAAGTTAAGTAGTATTTTTCGCACTACTTTAGCGTTTATTCGGGCTATTTGGTAGCATTTTACTCACCTGACAATGGGAGAGATCATACAAATTCGCGAATGTGCAACGCTCGAACAGCTTGCCGAATGTGTTCAGCTGCAGCGTGACGTTTTTGCGTTGCCGGAGGTTGAATTGTCGCCCGTCCGCCATTTTATCGTGACAAAAAATGCCGGCGGTTTTACGCTCGGGGCGTACGATGGCGACCGACTCGCCGGATTTGTGTTGAGCGTCCCGGCGGTGATGCGGGGCGAGCGGGCGTTTTATTCTCACATGACCGGCGTCCGAAGCGAATATCAAAGCCTCGGTATCGGGGCGAAACTCAAATGGGCACAGCGTGAGCGGGCTTTGGCAGACGGCGTACGGTTTATCAAGTGGACGTTTGAGCCGGTAAAGGCTAGAAACGCGTATTTTAACCTCGAAAAGCTCGGTGCGGTCGTCCGCGAATATCAACAAAATTTTTACGGCACTGATTACGGCACAGCACCTGAAACCGCGGGGCAAAAATTTGGCCTCGCGAGCGACAGATTGTTTGCTGAATGGCATCTTGAGAGCGAAAAGGTCAGAGCGTTAGCAGCGGGACAGATTTGGTTTGAGCCAGGTGAGGTGTTAGCCGAGATCGGAATATTGAACGATTGGACGGAAATGGTAGAACGTGGGCCGGCGGCTTTGGCGGAGCAAATGCGGGTTCGCGGCGAGTTTGAAGTGGCGTTTGCGGACGGTTTGGTTGGACGCTCTTTTAGACGTGACGATGAGCGACCCGCGTATTTGCTGTACAAAAGGTAAATGATCGAGATCGATCCGGACATTCGAAAGGCTAAGACGCTCGCGGCGGATTATTACACCGATCCGGCGTATTTTGAGCTGTCAAAGGAGAAGATATTTACCCGGTCATGGCAATTTCTCGGTCATGCGAGTGAAGTCTTGGGCTTAGCGCCGAAAACGATCTTGCCGGGTTTTATCGACGAGCCGGTTTTGTTAGTAAAGACTGACGATTCTCTCGAGTGCCTAACAAATGTCTGCACGCATCGCGGCAAGGTACTGGTCGAGAATCCGTGCGAGGCTAATCTGATACGTTGCGGTTATCACGGGCGGCGATTTTCGCTCGATGGTAAATTTTTGTCGATGCCGGAGTTTGAGGGTGTGGAGAATTTCCCTTGTGAGGAGGATGATCTGCGGCAGTTGGCGTTCGCGGCGAGACAAGGGTTTATGTTTGCGTCTATCGACCCGGCAGATACGTTTGAGGCTTTTGTTGGCGATGTAGCCGAAAGGTTTGCTGACGATAATTATGATGCTGCGGCGTTGCGACTGACTACCACGCGGGAATACGAGATCGACGCTCACTGGGCATTGTACTGCGAGAATTATCTCGAAGGGTTTCATATCCCGTATGTGCATCAGGCGTTGAACGCGGTCGTCGATTATGGCAGCTATACGACCGAGACGTTTCGTTATTCGAGTTTGCAGACAGGCTTTGACGATGCGGGCGACATCGAGGCGAGGTATCTGTTTATCTTTCCCAATTTGATGTTTAACTTTTATCCTTGGGGTATCTCGGTAAATGTCGTGCGGCCGGTGTCACTGTCTAAAACGGTCGTCGAGTTTTTTACTTATGTCCGTGATGAAACACTAATGGCCAAAGGTGCCGGAGCCGATCTGCATGGTGTCGAAATGGAAGACGAGGCCGTCGTTGAAAGCGTACAAAAAGGTATTCGATCAAGGTTTTACAAACACGGCCGATACTCGCCGACGCGTGAGCAGGGCACACATCATTTTCACCGGCTGATCGCGGAATTTATGAAGTAACCGATGAGTATAAACGAAGAAATACAAAAACTTAGAGCTGAGATCGAGCGGCACAGCGACCTGTATTATCAATCAGACGCACCGGAGATTTCGGATTTTGAATTTGACCAGTTGCTCGATCGTTTAAAAGCTCTCGAAACGGAGAATCCCCAACTCGTTACGCCCGATAGTCCAACGCAGCGTATCGGTGGTAAGGCGAATTCATTACGACCGTTTACGCATACAGTCGCGTTGATGTCGCTTGATAATTCGTATGATCTCAATGAATTAAAAGCTTTTACTGAACGATGCGAAAGGCTTGCCGAGGGGCGAAAGCTTGATTACGTTGCCGAGCTAAAGATCGACGGGCTTTCGGTGTCGCTGCATTATGAAAATGGCATTTTGGTCACGGGGGCGACTCGTGGCGATGGTTCGCAGGGCGACGAGGTGACGCAAAATGTTAAGACGATACGGTCGATCCCG
>JBGTII010000125.1:0-2908 GCA_041745735.1 Pyrinomonadaceae bacterium
ACATCAGGAGTCTTTTCTAAAAGACGAAACCAAGATCATTGTCGCGACCATCGCTTTTGGCATGGGCATCGACAAATCGAATGTGCGGTTTGTCGTCCATATGGATCTGCCAAAAAATGTCGAGAGCTATTATCAAGAAACGGGCCGTGCCGGGCGTGACGGTTTGGTGAGCGACGCGCTTTTGTTTTTTAGCTGGGCGGATGTGCTTAAATTAAAAGGCTTTGCGGCGGTCGAGGGAAACGCCGCACAGTCCGTGATCATGCTCAAAAAGCTCGATCTGATGGGTAAATTTGGCGACCTTACCACCTGTCGCCGACGATTTCTGCTCAATTATTTTTCTGAACAATCAACAGACGATTGCGGCAACTGTGACAATTGCAGGACCTTCGTCGAGCGTTTTGACGGCACCGTCATTGCCCAAAAAGCCTTGAGTGCCGTGTATCGTACCGATCAGCGGTTTGGAATGAGTTATCTGATCGATTTACTGCGTGGCTCCAAAAGTGAAAAAATCAGCGACGAGCATAAGAATATCAAAACATATGGTGTCGGAGCCGATATCTCTAAAGATGCTTGGTTCAATTATTTCAAAGATCTGATCGCTCAAGACTATCTAGCTCAAACCGACGGCGAATACCCGACGATCAGACTGACGGAAAAAAGCATGGACGTGCTCGCAGGGAATACGCTGGTCGAGTTGATCAAGGTCAAGGTGAAAGAGGAGAAGCGATCGAAACTGGTCGCGGATGCGGTGCATCCTTATGAACAAACGTTGTTCGATGATCTGCGGAAATTGCGTACGACGTTTGCAAAACACGAGAACGTGCCGCCGTACGTTATTTTCTCGGACGCAACCCTCATTGAAATGGCGACGTATTTGCCCCAGAATGACTGGGAACTGAGGAAGATATCCGGTGTCGGCGATCTCAAATTTGATAAATATGGAGCTGATTTTCTCGCGGAAATCAAAAGCTATTGTCTGCAAAATAGTCTGGTTTCACGGATCGATCTCAAGTCCAAAAAGCGTGAGCGAAAAGTGCGGACCAAGCGGGATATTGCGGGCAAAGACACTTACCACACCTCACTAGATCTTTATCGCGACGGCAGATCTATCAGCGAGATAGCAAAGGAGCGCGGGCTGTCGCCGACTACGATCGAAAATCATCTGATACGGTTTATTCCGACAGGCGAGATCAGTCTCGAACAATTTGTTTCATTAGACAAGGTTGAGACGATCCAGCAAGCAATTATAAAATTTCGCCCTAGCGAAGCATTGTCGCCCGTCAAAGAATTTTTAGGTGATGAATACAGTTTTGCAGAGATCAGAGCCGTTAAGGCGACGCTGTGACCTTTTATATTTGGTCGCAACAACGTAAAATTATGTAGATATTCGCTTTATTTATAGATTGTAAATATTTTGGAGAGATAGTTTATGAAGATCGGTTTACCGAAAGAGATCAAAGATAACGAATACCGCGTTGGTCTGACGCCGGCGGGCGTTCAGGCGTTGAGAGGGGCTGGGCACACGGTTTATGTGCAAAAGACGGCGGGCGAGGGCTCGGGGTTTAAGGACGAGCAGTATGTAAAGGCCGGCGGCCAATTGCTCGATACGGCGGATGAGATCTGGCAGGCGGGCGATATGATCGTCAAGGTCAAAGAGCCGGTCGCACCTGAATATCCGCGAATGCGTGAAAACCAGCTGCTATTCACATATCTGCACCTCGCACCTGAGTTCGAATTGACCAAGCAGATGATGGACCGCAAGGTCACCGGCGTCGCATACGAGACCATAACCCAGGGCAAACGTCTGCCGCTGCTGATCCCGATGTCAGAGGTTGCAGGTCGTATGTCGGTGCAGGTTGGTGCGACTTATTTGGAGAAAATGAACGGCGGCCGAGGCATATTGCTCGGCGGCGTTCCCGGAGTTCCGGCGGCAAATGTTGTCATTATCGGCGGCGGTATCGTCGGAACCGAAGCAGCGAAAATGGCTGTTGGTTTGGGAGCCAAGGTTACGATCATCGACCGCGATCTCGATCGTCTGCGTCAGCTCGATGATATTTTCCTGTCAAAAGTTCAGACGCTGGCTTCGTCACGTTACCAGATCGAAGAGGCTATATCGCATGCCGATCTTGTTATCGGTGCGGTGCTTGTCGTTGGTGCTGCGGCTCCGAAACTCGTCACCCGCGATATGCTGCATTTGATCCCGCAGGGAGCGGTTCTAGTTGATGTTGCCGTCGATCAGGGCGGATGTTTTGAGACGACTCACGCGACGACACACTCGAACCCGACGTATTACGAAGAAGGCGTTCTCCATTACTGCGTCGCTAATATGCCGGGTGCGGTGCCGAGAACATCGACTTTTGCTTTGACGAACGCGACGTTACCGTATGCTCTCGACCTTGCGAACAAGGGCTTTGAGCAAGCGATCAAGGACGATGCCGGTTTGCAGGAAGGCGTTAATACTTACGCCGGCAAGCTTACATACGAGGCGGTCGCGACTTCGCAAGGGCTCGAATACACGCCGCTCGATTCGCTGATCGATCTAAAAGCCGCATCGGCTGGATAAGATAAGGCCAGTTTTTTTAGCCACGAATTACACGAATAGCACGAATGGGAGAGATCTGATTCGTGACATTCGTGTAATTCGTGGCTAAATTCTTTCCTTGCCAACGTCTAGCACCAAAACATACACTAGATAGTTTCGATATGTACGAGTTTGCAGTCACACCAGCAGTTACGCAGCTTCGCCGTCCGGGCGTGATCATTACTGAGGTCACGACCGGCAGCGTTGGCGATGAGCTGGAGCTGCGTCCGACCGACAGGATCGTTAAGGTCAACGGCCGGACCGTGCGTGACTATCTCGATTTTCGTTTTCAGACAGCGGGCGAGACGGAGCTGACATTTCAAGTCA
>JBGTII010000126.1:0-3455 GCA_041745735.1 Pyrinomonadaceae bacterium
CAAGCCATCTTTTCCGGAAAGCGAGCGGCTCCAGATCCAGGATCTATTTCCAAAGAATATGGTTTTTGCACTTAACTGCCTAGAGCCGGGGCAAAACTATTACACCGGCGTTGCCGATCAGACAGCGTTTATCGGGGTATATGCTGGCCGCACGTTGACCGAGGCAAACAAATTCTTAAAGACGGTGCAGGCGTCCGGCCAATTTCCCGGCGTCAAAGTGCGAAAAATGTCGATCGGTGTCAACGGAACATAATTTATGACGGTTACAGAACGGGCCAAGCGGATAAAACTGCTGATAATGGATTGTGACGGCGTCCTCACGGATGGCCGTCTTTATTTTTCTGCGGCGGGTGAGGAGCTAAAGGTTTTTCACGCCCGTGATGGGCAGGGAATTGTGGACTGGCACAACGCGGGTAACAAATCCGGTATCATATCGGGGCGAAATTCTCAGATCGTCGAGATGCGGGCAAAGCAGCTTGGGATCGAATTTGTTTATCAAGGGAGAAAAGAAAAGGTCTCTGCTCTCAACGAAATGATCCTCGCGGCAGGCGTTCTTCGCGAGGAGACCGCGTTTATCGGCGACGACACGCCCGATGCCGAGGCTTTCCCGTTTGTTGGCCTTGCAGTGGCTGTAAACGACGCCCACGAGGCAGTAAAGGCGGCGGCACATCACATTACCACGCTCGATGGTGGGCGAGGTGCAGTGCGCGAAGTCATCGATATTCTCCTCGCTGCCCGGACATAGCTTTTTTTACCATGCTGTTTTCGTGTTAGAATTTCCGCACAATGAAAATTTTGATCACGATCTTGCTGCTATTCATCGGTGCCGGCAGTAGTTTGGGTGCGGTAAAAACCTGGGATGGCGGAGGGGCCGACGACAATTGGCGGACAGCAGCGAACTGGATCAATGACATTGCTCCGGTTTCCGGCGACGATCTTGTGTTTCCTGCGGTCGCCACGAAATATACCTCCAGCAACAATCTCACGCTCTTTTCTACGGTCAGGTCAATGACGTTTGAGGGCGGCAATTACACGATCAGCGGATCTCCATTGCTACTTAGCCATGGCATCGTCGTAACTGACGGCAATCAAGCTATCAATCTGGTGATCAGCCTAACGGCGCCGCAGACGTTTGCTGCGACCAACTCGACCGCCATTGGGATTGTGGCAGCGGCCCTGCTGGGGGGGAATACTCTTACGGTCGACGGTGCCGGTGGCATCGGGTTGGGACTTATTTCCGGTTCGGGACAGTTCGTCAAAAATGGCTCGGGCGGAGCTTTGATCAGTTCTGCGTCGGGTTATAGCGGGCAGATAACAGAGAATCAAGGCGTTTTAATAGTTGATGCGGCGATACCGTCGAGTACCGTAACAGTAAACGTCTTGACCGCTGCTTCTACATTTGACCTCAGCCTTTTTGGTTTGTCAGATAAAGTGGATGATCGCTTTTCACCCGGCGAAGGGCTCAGTCCCGGGGCCGGCGGGCTTGGAGGCACGGGAACGGTCGGAGCGGTCAACGTCGTAAGCGGTTATATTAGCGCGGGAACGCTCACCTCACCCACGGGAATCCTGAATACGGGCAGTCTGGACTTTGGAAACGACGGAGCTTTTCTAGCCAAACTCAATGGAGCGACGGCTGGGGAGAATGGACATGACCAACTCAATGTGACCGGGACCGTGACGCTAAACAACGCCCAGTTGCAACTCCTACCGTCGGAGACCACTTTTCCGCGAGTAAAGCGGCCTCTCGTCATAATTCGCAATGACGGCACAGACAGCGTTAGCGGAACGTTTTTGAATGCCCCAGAAGGTGCATTTGTGTTGAGCCAATCCGGTACAATGCGATTTCGCATTAGCTATAACGGCGGCGACGGTAATGATATCACGCTCACGCGGGTTAGATTGACAGGGAATTGAATCGGGAGAAACAATTGAAAAAGATCATTTTAGTTTTGTGGTCGGTTTGTCTGCTTCCGCTGAGTGTTTTTTGTTATGGGCCGAAGGGACATTCGCTTGTTGGTGCGATCGCGGATATAAAGCTGCGAGAGAACAAAAAAGCTGCGGCCCAGGTTTCACAGCTTTTAGACGGCCTTACGCTTGAAAAAGCGGCTAACATTGCTGATTCGATCAAAGGTTGGGACGACTGCGGCCGAGAGGCAGGGCAATATAGGATCGCTGGCGGCGACCGGATCAACGCGGAGTTTCGAGCTTTTATTAAAGCAAATTCCTGCGACAGCGAGTTTGACCATCATCAGTATCATTACACAGACGTGCCCGTCACCGGCAAGGAAAAGTATAAGGACGGTAAGATCGGCCGTTCTGACAAGGATATCGTCCACATGATCGCGTACTGCATCAAGGTGCTCGGCAATAAAGAACCACAGCCAAATCCGCGTGCGATAACCAAAACCGTCGCGATCATCCTTCTAGCCCACTATCTCGGAGACATTCATCAACCCCTCCACGTCGGAGCCGAATTCTTTAACGCGAAGGGGGAACCGTTTACGCCGTCTAATGGCAATAAGGGGTTTGAGAGCCAGGGCGGCAACAAACTCACTTTGTTCGTACTCGTCGACGGCAAGGCACGGAGCCATGACAAGTTTCATGGTTACTGGGATTCCAAGATCTTTAATGCAGCATACGGCGAAACTCCTATCGCGGAGATCGCCGCCGCAATGTCTGCCACGGAACCTAAACAATGGAAGCTGACGGGTAACCCGGACTCGCTTGCGGAGCAAATGGCAAATGAGATATTGCCGATCGCGAGAGAGGCGCATAGCCGCCTTTCCTATTCAAAAGTCGAAATCGATGAAAAGAGTAACTACATACTAAAGGGACGGGCCACAGAAAAGCAGGTTGCCGGAAAAGACTCTTACGCGATCTGGTCTCAAGGGGTCGTCAAAGACGAGATAAACAAGGCCGGCTGGCGTCTGTCCGCGATCCTCACAGCCGTGTTTAAGTAGGCTTTATTGCTTTTTACACACTAAACGCAAAACTCTTACTTTTCTCACTATCTGCGTTTGACAATATTACCCGTATTTAGGAAACTCATAAATTGCCGTTGAAGCTGAGTTTGACTTGGGCTTTGAGAAAAGTTTGAAATAATAATGCTTTGCGGTTGACATACAGATTCACATCTGTATAATCAAGAGTTTCGCCCTTGGAGAAGTTTTTAGAGGAGCGAAGTAAAAGAAGTTGATATTTGAAAACTGAATATGCGTGTCCATGTGTTAATTCGTATGAACAACAAAAAGTCCAACGGGCTGTAAAAAGCTTGGTTGGCAGATTAATAAATTATAAATTTATTGATCCTATTTATGAGACAGAAATCAACGAGAGTTTGATCCTGGCTCAGAATCAACGCTGGCGGCGTGCCTCAGACATGCAAGTCGAACGATTAAAGCTCTCTTCGGAGAGTGTATAGAGTGGCGCACGGGTGAGTAACACGTAAGTAATCT
>JBGTII010000127.1:0-7014 GCA_041745735.1 Pyrinomonadaceae bacterium
ACTGGACGCGCATCTCGACCTCGAGCAAGTGCGTCCAGGGCTTTGACATCGAAACCGTGTACGAGATCTGAGGCGGGAGGGGCTTTGCCTCGACGACAGGGGTTTTTGGGCGTTTTTTCTGAGCGGTCGTTTCCTGAGTCATAGAAAAACTTAGAACGACTAGGAGGAATATTATGGCTTTGGAACTGAATTTATTTGACATTACTTTTGGAATCTCCGGCTAGGTGGTAGAGTTTATTGTTTTGCTATCTTACTATATTTTCACGTCTTATGACCCCGGAACAGCCTACAACCACACCTGAGGTAAAAGGCGATAAATTTTTTACCGCTCCGCTCGTGATCGTATTTGTCACGATCTTTATCGATCTCATCGGGTTTGGGATGGTCATACCGATCCTGCCGTTTTACGCCGGCAACGACCAATTTCGCGCGACGCCGTTTGATATTGGGATGCTGTTTTCGGTCTATTCGTGGATGCAATTTTTCTTTTCGCCGATCCTCGGACAGCTCTCAGATAGATACGGACGGCGGCCGATTTTGTTTATCAGCTTGCTCGGTTCGGCGGCGGGATATTTTGTGATCGGCATCGCATGGACACTGACGCTCGTGTTCGTAGGACGCATCATTGGCGGTATTACCGGCGGCAGCATCTCAACTGCACAGGCATATATTGCGGACGTTACCACAAAAGAGAACCGTGCCAAGGGAATGGGATTGTTTGGTGCGGCGTTTGGGCTCGGGTTTATCTTGGGCCCGGCACTCGCCGGTATTTTGAGCAAATACGGCATCCATGTACCGTTTTACTTTGCCGGGATCTTGTCGTTGGTAAATGCCATCGCCCTATATTTCTTTCTGCCCGAATCATTAAAACCGGAACTCAGGCTCCAGCCTTCGGAGAAAAAACGTAATCGTTTCAAGATGTTTGCGTCGCTCGCGAACACAAATTTTCGCAACATAACGATCGTCTATGTCTTGCTGATAACCGCTTTTTCGATCATGACCGCAGCATTTGTGCTGTTTACCCAATTTACATTTGGCTATAACGCCGAGGAGAACGGGTATCTTTTTGCATATGTCGGCCTGATCGCCATCATTATGCAGGGCGGAGTTTTTGGCATTGCGGCTAAAAGGATCGGCGAATATAAGCTCGCGATCATCGGCTGCGTGCTGCTGACTTTGAGCCTTTTTGCGATGCCTTTTACGTCACCGGCGTTTGGCGGGCTTGCGGGTCTGCTTGTGGTCTCGGCTTTTCTGGCTGTAGGGAATGCATTGGCGGCGCCCGCGCTGACGAGTATTGCATCTAAAAATGCTGCTGATAATGAACAGGGCCGTGCGATGGGTGTGTTGCAATCAGGTGCAAGTCTCGCCCGAGCGATCGGGCCGACGATCGGCGGTATTTTGCTCAATAACTCGCTCAACAAGGTCGACCGTTTCACAGTTTTTCGCACTTATTGGGCGGCGGCGGCGGTAATGTTTGTGGCTTTGCTGATGGCGATATATCTTGCCAGAACGGTGCGGGAAAAGGTGGTCGTCTAAATCGCCGCGAGCTTGCGGCCGTTCTTTTTTGTCACCGGAAATACCAGCGTAAATGTAGTGCCTTCGCCCTCAGGGCTGCGAACCTCGATGCTGCCGGTGTGTTCCTGGATAATTCCGTACGATACGGCGAGCCCGAGCCCGGTTCCGCTGCCAACCTCTTTTGTTGTAAAGAACGGGTCAAAAACCTTGGACAGATTGTCGGCAGGAATGCCCTCGCCGGTGTCGGCGACCTCGATGATCGCACCCGTGGCCGAGTCGAGTTTTGTCGTGAGCGTGATAGTGCCGCCAGCTAGCATCGCGTCGCGGGCGTTGAGGATCAGATTTGTAAATACCTGCTGCAATTTGCCGCCGCTGCCCATGATCTGCGGAGCTTTTTCGGCGTAATTTTTGACGATCTCGATATTCGATTTGCGGAGCTGCGGTTCGAGCAGTTGTAGCGTGTCGTTGAGCAATTTATTGATATCGACCTCGACAAATTCCTCAGCGTTTCCGGTGCGGGAAAAATTCAAAAGATTGCCGACGATGTTCGACGCCCTATCGGTTTGCCGCTGCATCTTTTGGAGCAGTGCGTGTTTCGGATCTGTCTCAGGGATCATGCCCAGCAGCATCTGCGTGTAGGATGAGACGCCCGTCAGCGGGGTATTGACCTCGTGAGCGACGCCGGCGGCGAGCAAGCCGATGCTCGATAGCTTTTCGCTCTGCTGAACAGTTTCCTCAAGCTTGACGCGTGAGGTGACATTTTCGAGGACAATGATCGCACCGGTCTGTTGATTTGAGATCGACCTGAGCGGGGCCACGGCGACGTTAAGGATCAGAGATCTGCCACTGCGGTCGTAGGTGTGCAGCTTATAGGCGTTTCGCACCTCGGTCAGATGCCAGCGGGATTTGCCGAGGATGTTGTCGAGATTTAACGCAAAGCTTTCGTCAAAAACATCGTCGACCAATTTCCCGACAGCCTCATCACGGCCAAACCCCATCATCTCCTCGAACGGCGAATTGCAGCGGATGATCTGGCCCGTCTCATCGACGGCGAGCAGTCCGACGTTGACCGATTCGACGATCGATTCGTTAAATTCCTTAAGAAGAGCAAGCTCCTCAGTATATTGCTTTTGCTGGGTGTAGAGACTGCTGTTCTCGATCGCGACGGCGATGTAGCCGGACACCGTTCGCAGAATTTCGAGGTCTTCTGACGACAACAGCGAACCATCGGTCGCACGGCCAAGTCCGATTACCGCAACCATCTTGCCGCCGGCGACGCACGGCACAAAATAGTGCAACTCTTGTCTGACCGGTGCCTTACCGTTGCCCGCTAGGTCGGCGCCGGTCGTTTCCAGATCCTGAGCGTCAAGCTCATCGGCACGGACGACGCCCTTTGCCGCAGATTTTTGACGGATCATCGTGCGAAAATCCGCCGGTATCTTATACCTCTCACCCAATCCGACCGATTTGGCGAGCCGGTAATGCACTTTTGAACTTTCGTCTTCAATAAACACCGCGACCTTTTGCACATCGAGCACCTGTTTCAGACGCTCGATCAGGCCATCAAGCAGCGGGTCGAGCGCGGTTGTCGCCGAAAGCGTTTTGCCAAAATCGAGCAAGCCTTGACGCATGTCATAGCGTTCACCGTAAAAGAATCGGTCCGCACGCTCTTGCAGATATTTTTTGAGCGGCTCGCTGAGCAGAACAATTGCCCCCATCGCGACGATCGCGATCAATGCACGGAGAGTGATCTCGGTGTTTGAAAGATTATTGCCGACCGCGAGAAACACGAGCCCTAACGCGACGGCTCCGATCATCATCGCGATCGCGGCGGTCGTCATCGCATAGACTAGAGCACGCCGGACGACAACATCGACGTCCATCAAACGATATCTAACAACCGAGTGGCCAAAGCTAAGCGGTATCAGAGCGAGCGGCAATGTTGTGATCGCGGTGCTGAAATTGTCGTTCGGTATCGGTATCGCGAGCCGTTCGACGAGCTGCATCAGAACGACGGGTGTGATAGCCGCTATCGTTCCCCACATCGCCCATTTCAGACGCTGGCGGACCATGGGCTGACGATTTTTGAAGAACCGCCATACCAGCAGAAACGCACCGGCTGAAACTCCCGCGACGAAGTGGTAAAACGCGACTCGATACGACAAACCGGTCAGGTTAAATCTGTCATCGAGTTGGGCCATCGATTCTGCAAGGCTCGTTCGCACAAACAATTGCGGGATCAATGCGAACAGTACCTGCCAGAGCGACACCAAGACGGCCGGTACATACAGAACGTAAGTCCGCCAACGCTGCTCGTCGAAAACGTTACTCCGAACTGGATACCGAACACAAAAATGGAGAAATAGCGGGATAAACAAAGCAAAGGCAATGCTATCGACGAGATCAATTGCAAGGTCAAAATCTCTGCCGGTGCCGATCGAGCGGTAGACGTGAAAGATGAATGCCGCCAGGCACACCATCGAAAAATGAAGTACGAACGGCGAACTGCTGCCTTGTTTGAACAGCACAAAAATGCCGACACCGAGCCAGATCAATCCAACGATCGACAAAAAGATTATCGACGGCGTCCAACGAGGAACGGAGTCGATGTTGCGAAGGTCGGCAAAATAGAAATTGTCGGTAAACGCGTAATAGGGCTTTTGATAAAAATAGGTGAGATTGCCATCAACGCCGGCTGATTCGAGATACATCTGGACATCAGCGGCCGATATGATCTCTTCGGTCTGGTCGGAATCAAACCCGATACCGATCAACTTGTCGCCACGCGAAATGCCGGCCCGGGCACCGGCAAATCCGGGTGTGACCTGGGCAGCGTAAATGCCATCGTCCCGCTGTTCCCAGCGAACTCCGTCGGTCGGGGGCAGCTTTTGAAACGTGCGTTGAGACAGGTTTAGGGCCCCGCCGGCCACAAACAGCACGGAGGCCAAAAGCCATATCAGGCTCCAACTTGTCAGCACTTTCCCTTTCATTTATTCAGGGCATACGTCTCCGAGCTTTTTCAATGCAAAATTTGTTCCATTTGCTCAGAAAAATGCGGATCGAAAACAATGCTCGATTTTTCAAATAAACTGCGGCTACGGAGGTCAATCTGACCGAGTTTATCCCGCCATAGATTCAGTATTTTGCTTACAAATCCGAGAATTTGGAGAAAATAATAGCCACTGAAAAAACTCATGTTTCACAGAGAAAACGCCGAATCTGTGAACCTCAAGGTTCTTAAAGTGGCAAGATCTAAAATCTTACTTGTATTCCGCCGCGAAACATCCGTCCCTGAGAGTTCAACCTAAGTCCGCCCTCTTCGCCAAAACCACCCGCCTGAAAGTCGAACAGATTTCGTGCATCGACGATCGCTTGTGCCCGGATCGGCAGCCCCAATGTCGGCAGCGACTGCGTGACCAAGACACTCAGGCCCGGATCGTAGATCGCCAGCCGTCCGCGAAACGGGTCGATCGCAAAGATCGTTGCGTGAGGCGATAGCCGGAAAACGGTTTTGACGTTGGTGCCGGTTTTAAGGTCGGCTACGAGCTGGGCAAAAAACGAATTGAAAAAGTCGCTTTCAAAAGCATGTGCAGGATCGCTGATCGCCGATTCGGACAGCTTTTGGCCGCTGCCAAACGAATACCCCACGGCCGTCGAAAAAATACTGTTAAGCCGGCGAGAATACACAACCCGCACGCCGGTTGCGCGGCCCTGTTGATTCGCAACGAAATCACCCAGTCCGTTCTCGCCAAGCGTATCGAACGAAAAACTGTTTAGGCCAACGCCGCGTCCGAGGGTCGAGTCAAAGAAAACGGTTGCTTCGATACTCGAGTGGTTGTCGAGGATGCGTTCGACCCCAAATTCGAACCGCCGGCTCTTGTTCATCATCGGCTTGCGGTCAACGGCGACAAAATCATCCACCGAGACCGGCTCGGTAAAACCAACACTCATACCCTCGAGTCCGAGAGCGTGTGCCCACGTTTTTTGCTCGGTTTGAGCCGTGTACGCGGTCTGAAAACGCGTCTTTGAATTGAGATCGTATTGCAGCCCGAACCTCGGCGTGAGCGACGAATCGCTGCCAGCACCAGTAAATCTCGAATAATCAAAACCCAAAACGAGGATCACGCCGTCGCGGATCTTCCACTCGTCCGACGCTTGAAATGACAATTGGCCGAGAACTTTGTCTTCGAGTCCCGCTGTGAAATTTCCAAGCCTCGCCATCGATCCATTCACCCGTAACTGATGGTTATCCGTCGGGCGGAATTTGAGAGCGGTCTCAAATCGCTGTGGTGTATTTTTTCCCTTGGCAAGCTGTCCGGCAAAGACGATCTCCATATCGGGGCTGACAGGCACAAGTGTCGCAAAATTGACGCCGACCGAGTTACCTTGTCGCGAGCCCGCAAAATATGTTTCGAGCACGGTCTGGCCGCGTCTGTTAGTCGAGGCTTCTTCGGACGGTTCATCGACTTCAGCAGTCGTTTCAGGTTCGACGATTGGATCTTTGCCGTCGCGGTTTTGGTATATCGACCGTTGCGATTGAGCGGCACGGATACGCCACTTTGAACTGTTACGGTCGAGCCGCTTTTCGGGCAGAGTGTTACCACTGCCTGAGCGCTCTAGATTGAAACCGTAGTTGACCTCGGTCGCACGAGGCACCTCAACGCCCAAAAGCGTGACCGGGTTAAATCCCTGCGCAACCGCAAGCACCGTGTAGGTTCCCGGCAATATCCTCGCTAAAAAGCTGCCATTGCGGGACGAATTGACCTGTTTGAGTAGTTTCGACGTGCCGGTGCGAAATATCGCGACGGTGGCATCCGCGATCGGATTGCCGCCAGCATCACGGACGACACCCTTGATAGTGCCGAGGCCGTTTTTGTTCTCAATTGTTATTGTTGCGGGTTTTGAAACGGGCGCAGCTACGACTGTTGCCGAAACAGCGATCAGCAGCAAAAAGACCGGAGCAAAATATTGCTTAGTTTTTGTCGTAAAACCCATCAAAAAGAGCCAGTACCAGTAATCTAGGTATTTTGTTCGTAAAAATCAAGTGTGTCAAGCCGCTAGGGCCTCTCGTATTTGCTATCTAAGATGCAAACAACTTGACAAAGTTTGCCCTTGGGGTAGAATTGGAACTTGCTTTTCTAAGGCAATGCGGAGACGTGGCTGAGCGGCTGAAAGCGGCGGTTTGCTAAATCGTTGTAGTCTTAAAAACTACCACAGGTTCGAATCCTGTCGTCTCCGCCATCTTTTTTAGGTCAGCCGTCGAGCCCATGGTTTGACGGCTTTCTATTTTTTTCGGCCTCACATGCGGCGAACTATACTCATCTACGGACTCGCAATGGCGGCGCTCATCGCCGTGCTCAAGCTGGTCGAGTATAAATATTTTGTCCGCGACATTCCTCTCGAGTTTTACATCGGCCTCGTCGCCGTAATATTTACTGCTCTCGGTATCTGGGCCGGCCTGCGGCTGACGCGTCCCATGATCAAAGTGATCGACAGGTC
>JBGTII010000128.1:0-5972 GCA_041745735.1 Pyrinomonadaceae bacterium
GCAGATATGCCCGTACCCAGATCGACATCACGAACCGTTCGCGCAAATATTCGGGCAATGCGGGCGACTTTTCGACCTCCATCAGCATCGCGGTCGGGAACAGTTGGTTAAACGATTCGATGGTGTCCGCGTCAAACATCATACGGCTCTGCCACATCCGCTCGGATTTATAGCGATCCTCAACCTCTTTTTCAAACGCCTCGCGGCCCTCTTTGTTATATTCCGGGTCGTACCATTTTTTCTGCTCGGCGATGATGTCATCGACCGAGCCGACGTCGCCGTCAAAATCAAAACCAAAAGGTTTTCGCAGGCTGTAGGTCAGATACTCGTCCATCGATTCGACGGTTTTAAGCTTGAGGCCGAGAAATGAATTGCGTGCCGAGATGGGGATCTGGTCGCCGGTTTCGAGCATTTCGTTGATGATCGTGCGTGCGTCAGCCTGTTTGTTTTGTTCGATCAGGACGCGGGCAGTGTGATAAGCGATCGTCGGATAACCCGGCGATGAGCGCCCGGTAGTATTTGCCGCCTCGATCAAGCGGGGAAGTTCGGTCGAACTTTTTTCGGCCTTTGCCAAAGCGGTCATCAGCCACAGTTCAGAGGTTGTAGCCTTGTATTTTGACAGGGCATAGAGATACGCCGCGGCACCCTGCATCTGATAGGTGTAGAGCCAGTCGGTTAGGTCGTCTTGTTTGAGGAAATCCGGCAGCAGCGTCGGCGTAAATTTGATCTCGCCCCAATAACCGCCTTCGTACGCCGGGCCTTGATTGTCTTTGAACCTGTTGGCATACGCACTCTGCCGCATTTCGCGAACCTGTTTGCGCATCTCGTCAGTGATTCTAGAGCCGATCACCCGCTCGGCTTCGGCGACAGCGTCTGCATCAGTCGCATCGGCTTTGACAATTATCTGCCAGGACTTATCGCCGGTCGGCGAATAAATATTTATTTCGAGATCGTCGTCGTTCTTTTTATTGATGGCGGGTGCGTCCGGGGTGCTTGCCTCGGTATTTGCGGCCGTGTTAGCAGAGCGGCAATTTGCCGTCATCGCCGAGGTACACGGCGGTAATTTGCTGACCTGTTCCTCAAGCTTTCGCTTTTCTTCGGCGAGCAATAATTCGTTTTCAAACTTATCCAGCAGCCACGTGTAATCGATGATGTTCTGGCGAAAATTTTCATTGCCGGGGTAAAAGCTTATCTGTTTGGCAAGCTCGCTGACGCGTTCTTTTGGACGAGTGCGAAACTTTACGAGCCCCAGCATCCGTTCCGACGAAGGCGAAAATTTGCCGGTGCGTGAGACAAAACCCTCGAGGCGTAACTCGGCTGCGGCGTAGTATTCAGCGGCCTTTTCCTTTGATTTGGAGAGGCTCGCCTGTCGGATCAGTGTGCGGGCGACTAGGTAATCGGCGGTCTCGGCCCACGGCGATTCGGTGTCCTGGGCGATCTCGGCGAAATGTTTTTTGGCAGATTCATAATCGAGCGAGTAAAACTCAGCGGCGGCTTTCTGATAAGCACGATCTTTTTGCAGCCAATCCGGAGCACCCGGAGCGGTGTCGTCCGGAGCCTGTTTGCCGCTCGCGCAGTTTTGAAAGACTTGATCTTGTGCCCGAACCCAGTTTTGCACGTTTGTATCGCTCGGGCCGTGTGCGGTCGTACGGTCGGAAAGCGTTTCAGCCGCAGTTTCAAAAGCGTTTTTGGTACAGTTTGGGAAAAAATCGTATCCGCCGTATGAACGCTCGACGTAGATGTCCGGCGTCTTTTCGTCTTTACCGACCACCCCTTTTCGGCGTTCCACCCAGGCTTTGACGGCCGCGTCGACGGTGTCGTCGGCGAAATCTTTGTTGTCGATCTCGGCTTTCCAGACCTCGATCATCGCTTGCTGCTCGGCGGAGTTAAGGCCGTTTCCGGCGATGTGTTTGTAGGCGGCGATGAGCACCGAGCGGTGAAACGAAGGCTTTACAATCCCGAGCCGCCCTGAAGCGTAATCGGTGTACGGGTTTTCCGGTGCCGACGACGTGTCAAACAGCGGTGTGATGTAACCTGGCCCGCACGGCAGGGTGTTTGACAGGAAAACGAACAGTAAAACTAGCGATACGAACGGGCGGATAATGGGCTTCATAGAGTTTTCAAAACGACGATGAGTTGCAATAAATATACTCCAAATCAGGAACGATACAAAGGGCTTCTCATGCATAAAAAATGCCCATTCCGTAGATGCGGAATGGGCGGTGAAATATGCACAGAGCTTTTAAACTAAACGCTCATTATTTCGCGCTCTTTGTTTTTGCTGAGTTCGTCGATCTTAGCGATGTAGGTGTTGGTTAGTTTTTGGACGTCGTCTAGGCCGCCGCGTTCGTCGTCTTCGGAAATCTCTTTGTCCTTGAGCATTTTCTTGAGCGTGTCGTTTGAACGCTGGCGGACGTTGCGGATGGCGATGCGGTGTTCTTCGGCGATCTCGTGGACCTGTTTGGCAAAGAGTTTGCGACGCTCTTCGTTGAGAGCGGGGACGGTCAGGCGGATGATCTTGCCGTCGTTCGAAGGGTTAAAACCGAGGTTTGCGGCCATGATCGCTTTTTCGATAGCGGGCATCGCGGTCGCGTCCCATGGCTGGACCATGATGGTCTGGGCCTCAGGCACGGTGATGGACGCCATCTGATTGAGCGGCGTCGGTGTGCCGTAATAATCGACCGAAATTACGTCAAGCAGCCCCGCGGTCGCACGTCCGGTGCGGATGTTGGACAGCTTGCGTTTGAAATCCTCGACCACGTGATCCATTTTTGGACCGGTTTCTTTGACTATGTCTGCTACGCTCATAATTTATTTTTTATTGGAAACAAGCGTTCCGATCGAGAGGTCGCCGCCGACGGCTTTGACGATGTTGCCCGACTCTCGCATGTTAAAGACCATGATCGGCAGGTCGTTGTCCATGCAAAGCGAGATCGCCGAGGCGTCCATTACCTTTAGCTGTTTTTCTAAAACTTCCTGATAAGTGATGGTGTCGAACCGCACTGCATCAGGATTTTTGACCGGATCGGAATCGTAAATGCCGTCAACCTTTGTCGCCTTAAAGATTACATCGACCTTCATCTCAGCTGCACGCAGGGCCGCTGCCGAGTCGGTCGTAAAGAACGGATTGCCGGTACCGGCAGCAAAGATGCCGACACGCTTTTTCTCAAGATGCCTGATGGCACGCCGACGGATAAAAGGCTCAGCCAGCTGCGGTATGTCGAGAGCGGACATCGCCCTTGTATAAACCCCCGCCTTTTCAAGCGCGTCCTGCAATACGACTGCATTCATGATCGTCGCCAGCATACCGATATAATCGGCCGCCGCACGATCCATGTTACCCGCGGATTCAGATACGCCGCGAAAGATATTGCCGCCGCCAACCACGATCGCGATCTCAACGCCGAGATCATAAACGGTCTTGATCTCCTGCGCCAGAGATTCGGCAACCTTTGTATCGTTGCCGTAATTCTGATCGCCCATCAGGGCTTCGCCTGATAGCTTGAGCAAGATTCGTTTGTAGACTGCAGTTACCATTAGTTTGTTGAGTTTATCGAGTTCATTGAGTTCGTTGAGATAATACTCCCACGACTCAATAATCTCAACAGACTCAGTGAACTCAACGCACTAACCGACCATTGAGGCGACTTCGGATGCGAAATCGTCGGCTTTCTTTTCGATGCCTTCGCCCATTTTGTAACGCGAAAAGCGTCGGATCGTGATGTTTTCCTTGATCGACGAAACTTTCTCGGTAACAAGCTCACCGACCGTTTTCGACGGGTCTTTGACGAACGGTTGATCGACCAGGACGTTGTCCTCGTAAAACTTGTTGAGACGGCCCTCGATGATCTTTGTCAAAACTTCGTCGGGCTTGCCGGCGTTTTTCGGATCATTTTTGAGCTGTTCCATCAGGATCTCACGCTCTTTGTCGAGATCGCTGGCCGGAACGTCTTCGCGGGTAGTGTAGCGTGGATCGGTCGCGGCGATATGCATTGCGACGTCTTTGACGAGCTGTTGAAACTCTTCGCCGCGTGAGACGAAATCGCTTTCGCAATTGATCTCGACTAGTACGCCGACCTTGCCACCCATGTGGATGTACGAACCGACCGCACCCTCGGCGGTCACGCGTCCGGCTTTTTTGCCGGCCTGTGCCATGCCTTTTTTGCGGAGCAGATCCATTGCCACATTCTCGTCGCCATTTGCTTCGACGAGGGCGGTTTTACAATCGATCATTCCCGCACCCGATTTTTCACGCAGTGATTTTACTGCACTTGCTGTTACTTCTGCCATAACTTAACTCCAAAACGATAAAAATAATTTCTGTCTATAAAAAAGCGTAGCCAATTTACCGTCATCGGAAAACGAGCCACGCTTCGAAAAAATAAAAAATGTGCTTAGCTAGCCGTTGCTTCGGTGCTCTCTTCCGTTTTTTCTTCGGTTGCTTCGGGGGTTGCTTCGGCCGTTTCCGCCGGAGCCTCTACCTCAGCAGCCGGTTCCTCGGTTGCCGCAGCATCCGGAGCAGCTTCGGCCTCAGCTTCGACCACATCGTCAGCTTCTTCCTCTTCTTCGGGGATCTCAGCGGATTCGATCTCGGCTTTCTCGTCTTCGCTCAGGTATTCCTTAGGAATTGACGTTAGAGCGATCTCGGTATCAGCCTCGGCAACTGGTGCGTCACCTTCGACGGTTTCTGCATCCTCCGCTATCATCTGGCTACCCTCGGTGCCGACCTGTTTGCCTTCGATGATCGCATCGGCGATACGCGAAGCAAAAAGACGGATGGCACGCAGAGCGTCGTCGTTACCCGGGATGACATGATCGATACCCTCCGGCGAGCAATTTGTATCAACGACCGCGACGATCGGGATGTCGAGACGATTTGCTTCCTTAATGGCGATATCTTCTTTGCGGACGTCGATGATAAACATCATGTCCGGCATGCCGTTCATATCTTTGATGCCGGCGAGATTCTTCATCAGGCTCTCGTACTGACGATCGAGCCCGAGACGCTCTTTTTTAGTGAGCATCTCAAAACGGCCGTCTTCACGCATCGTTTCGATATCTTTTAGCTTTTGGATCGATTTTTGGACGGTCCCGTAGTTTGTGAGCAAGCCGCCGAGCCAACGGTTGTTGACGTAAAACTGTCCGCAGCGTTCGGCCTCTTCCTTAATGGCCTCCTGAGCCTGACGCTTGGTGCCGACAAACAGCACTTTCTGTTTCGGCCGCTCGGTGAGCGATTCCGTCACATAATTCAGAGCATCGCGGAAAAGCTTCTGCGTTTTCTGAAGGTCAATAATGTAAATGCCGTTGCGCTCGCCAAAGATGTATTCTTTCATCTTCGGGTTCCAACGGCGAACCTGGTGGCCAAAGTGAACTCCTGCTTCGAGGAGTTCTTTCATCGTAACTGTTGCCAAAACTTTATTCTCCTAAATTACTGGTTTTTGTACTCGCCGCGGTCTTGCTCGATAAACCAAAGGAGCCGCGGCGATGGATTAGTAAATCGTGAATCGAAAATCGTAAATAGAAAGAAAACCATTTACGATTGCCGATTCACGATTTACGAAATTAACGTTTCGAGAACTGGAATCTCGCACGAGCACCTTTCTGACCGTATTTCTTACGTTCTTTCTGACGCGGGTCGCGTGTGACGAGGCCTGCTTTTTTCAAAGCGGGACGCAGGTCAGCGTTAAATTCCATCAAGGCACGCGTGATGCCGTGACGAACCGCACCGGCCTGTCCGGCCTGTCCGCCGCCATCGACGTTGACCAAAATGTCGAACTGCTCGACCGTTTCCGTCAAACGTAGCGGCTGACGAATGATCATCTGCAACGCTTCGTTAGGGAAATACGAGTTAAATTCGCGCTTGTTGACAAGGATCTTGCCGCTGCCCGGACGAAGATAAACGCGTGCTGTCGAAGTTTTTCTGCGGCCCGTGCCGTAATACTGAATGTCTGCCATAAAAATAATTTCGAATT
>JBGTII010000129.1:0-6090 GCA_041745735.1 Pyrinomonadaceae bacterium
TGTATGCGTGTGTTTTTGATTCGCCGGTGGGTCACGGCAAGCTGAAAAGCGTTGATACGAGCGCGGCTGAAAAGTCAGAGGGCGTTTTTCGCGTTATCACTGCTGCAGACATCGTCGGCGAAAATCAGATCGGCGGCATCGTGCCGGACGAACCTTTGCTGGCGGACACTGAGGTCCATTTTCAGGGGATGCCCATCGCGATCGTGCTCGCCACGAGCGAAGCCCTCGCTCACAAAGCTGTAAAACTTATCACCGCCGAGATCGACGAGCTTGAGGTCGTCACCGACCCGCGTGTCGCTGCCGCAAATGGCGATCTGATCGTGCCGCCAAAGAAATTTGTGATGGGCGATACCGCTGACGCCTTTGCAAATTGCGAACATATTTTCGAGGGAAAGACCGAGCAAAACGGGCAAGAGCATCTCTACATCGAGACGCAGGGAGCCTACGCCGTGCCGATGGAAAATGGCGGGATGCGTGTGTATTCTTCGACGCAAGGGCCGACGGCTGTCCAGCGTGCGGTCTGCCGCGTGACTGGCCTCGCGATGCACCAGGTCGAGGTCGATGTGCAGCGGCTCGGCGGCGGTTTTGGCGGTAAAGAAGATCAGGCAAACGCGTGGGCAGGAATTGTCGCCGTCGCGACGCAGCTCACGAAATGCCCCGTAAAATATGCCCTCCACCGCATGGAAGACATGCGTGCGACCGGCAAGCGTCACCCGTATTCGTCGGATTACAAGATCGGGCTTGATAAAGATCTCAAGATCGTTACCTACGAAGCCAGCTTTTTTCAAAACGCCGGTGCGTCGTGCGACCTCTCGCCGCCGGTGCTCGAACGCACTTTGTTTCACTGCACAAACTCGTATTTCATCCCCAACGTCACCGCGACCGCCTATTGCTGCCGGACAAATCTGCCGCCAAATACAGCGTTTCGCGGGTTTGGCGGGCCACAGGGGATGTTCGTGATCGAATCGGCCATTGCGCACGCCGCCGAAAAACTTGGCGTCTCAACCGTCGAAATACAAAAAAAGAACCTGCTTCAAACCGGCGACGAATTCCCATACGGCCAGATCGCCGACAGCGAAGCCGTCACTAGCTGGACACAGGCCGACGACAAATACGATTTTACGGCGTTGCAGCGTGAGGCAGACGAATTTAACACTTCGTCAAAATACCTAAAAAAGGGCATTGCTCTGATGCCGGTCTGTTTTGGCATCTCATTCACCAAAACGCCGATGAATCAGGCGCGGTCTTTGGTGCACGTTTACACCGACGGCAGCGTTGCGGTCTCGACCGGAGCGGTCGAGATGGGCCAGGGCGTGAATACCAAGATGGCTCAGGTCGCGGCGAAGATGTTCGGCCTCGATATCGGCCAAGTCCGCGTGCACACGACCAATACCTTGCGTATCGCCAACACCAGCCCGACCGCCGCCTCCGCCGCTGCCGATCTAAACGGCAAAGCGACCCAGCTTGCGTGCGAAACGATCCGCGACCGGCTCTTTGAGGTCGCAAAGGATCTTGTCGAAGCTGCGTCAGTTGAGGATCTTTCGTTAGAAAATGGCTTTGTCTACCGCAACGGTGAAAAAACGAGTTTAGAATGGCAAAACCTCGTAATGGAAGCGCATCTACAACGCGTAAGTTTAAGCGAACACAGCCATTACGCGACTCCCGGCATCGGCTTTGACTGGACGACGGCAAAGGGGCACCCTTTCGCATATCACGTCTATGGAACGGCGATCGTCGGCGTGACGGTCGATTGTTTGCGTGGGCGTTACGAGGTTGATTATGTGAAATGCTGTCACGATTTTGGCAGTTCAATGAATACCGCCGTTGACCTCGGCCAGATCGAGGGCGGCATCGTCCAGGGCCTCGGCTGGGTCACGATGGAAGAAGTCGTCTATGACGAAAAGGGTAAACTCCGTTCAAACGCCCTCTCGACCTACAAGGTGCCGGATATCTACTCTGTGCCCAAAGACATTGACGTTCTCCCGCTCGAAACCGACCGCAACAACCTCGCCATATTCAATTCCAAAGCCGTCGGCGAACCGCCTCTGATGTACGGCATCGGTGCATATTTTGCGATCCGAAACGCTGTGAAAGCATTTAACCATTGCTCGCCGGCATTTGACCTGCCGTTCACGCCGGAAAAGGTTTTGATGAACTTGTATTCAAAACCTTAGTTGCCCCAAAGTTTGCCGGATAGAAACCCGTAAATGAAAAGTCCCGCAAGCGTTGGTAACCCAATTATCGTGGTTGCTAAGATGACCGCAATGCCTTTTTTTAAGCCGATCTTACTTATCATCTCGCGATTCTTTCGTCCTTTTAGTCCTGCAAGCCATGTGATTAACAACAATATCCACGCGATCTGCCAAAACAATGGCGAAAGGTATGCCGACTGATACGCATAACCGTGTAGCCCGACAATTGCTACGACTGAGATCACTGATTCAACAAGGTCGTAAACTGTAACAGCGTCAGTTCGAAAATATAGGTAGATCCTGCCGAACAAGGTGAAAACAACAAGAACAGCGATGATCCAGAAGTAAATGATCCAAAATTGCATTTCTACTATTAAGTCTGCAAAATTATATCGAATTTTCACCCAAACCTCGTCTCTTTTGCATCGCTGCGGTAAACTTTTCAAATGTTGAAAGAACTCCAGTTATGGCAGTTTATCGCCGCGCGTCTAAAAAAGGACGAGCGTGTAATGCTGCTTGTCGTCGCGACTAGCAGTGGGAGCAGCCCCGGCCGTGCGGGTTATAAGATGGCGGTCGCGGCGAATGGCGAATTGTGCGGGAGTATCGGCGGCGGTGTGATGGAGGTAAATCTCGTCGAACACAGCCGTGACCTTTTGTCTGTAGCGTCGACAGCCGATGCGTATTCGAAGCTCATTGAGCAGGTCCATCAAAAAAACGCCGAACAGCCATCCGGCATGATCTGCTCCGGACGGCAGACCGTTATCGTGCGGCAATTAACCGCGCGCGACGCAAAGACAGTCGATGCGATAATTGTCGCTCCCGAAAACAAAGAGCTGTTGTCGTTGACGATCACGCAAAGATCCTTCGCAGTAGGGCCGCCTAAAGGCGGGACTCCCAGCACCGATTTTGAAAAGCTTTCGGAAAACGAGTTTATTTACACCGAAAAACTCGGTCCAACAAATGAGCTTTTCATCATCGGCGGCGGGCATTGTGCTCTGGCATTGAGTGAGATCGCTTCGAGGCTCGATTTTCGCATTTCGATCTTCGACGACCGGCCTGAGTTGAACACAATTGAGAAAAATCGATTCGCTGACGACATCACTATCATCGACGGTTACGAGCAGATCGGCGATCATATCTCAGACGGCAACAATGTTTACGTTGTGGTTATGACGCTAGGATACGCGACCGATGAGATCGTTATTCGGTCGCTTTTTAACAAAAACTTCGAATATTTCGGCGTGCTTGGCAGCAGGGCAAAGATGAAAACGCTGCTCAGCACACTCGAAAAAGAAGGCTTTGACAAAGACCGACTTCCCCGCATCCGCACACCGATAGGTGTCCACATCAACAGCCACACACCCGAGGAGATCGCCATTTCGATCGCCGCCGAAATCATTTCGGTCAAAAACTCATAGCATATATCGTCACGCAGCGATCAGCATCGCTTGGTCGATATCACTCGCCGGAAACAACTGTTTTGTGTGCGGGCAGCGGTATTTGTTGGTCAGCATATAGTTGATCGTAGCGGGCAGATCGCCGCCGGGATAGACTTCGCGAAGAGGAGTTTTGTTGAGGTCTGGAGATTCGAGCGAGATCTGCACATGCACCGAATGCGGCTGTCCGCATTGGTCGCACGTCACATAAACTTCATATAAGGTCATAGCCTCGAGAGTATCACGCCGCCCCCTGCATTAGATAATTGCACCACCCCTGGGAACAAATCCGCCGCACCGGTGTCTAACTAATCAGAACGCACGGCACCGGCGTTTAGGAGGATAAGAAAATGTTTGATAAATTGATCGTTTCCGAACCCGAAGGGGCAGATTTTCGCAGTCGCCGCAGCTATTTCATGGTGTCATCGTTCGCCGTAGGCATACTCTTTGTCACGGCGGTCGTCATCAGTATTTACGCTGCGGATTATGGCCTCGGCAGTCGCAGTTTTGAGCTGAGCGACCTGATCGCACCAGCCGATATGGCCGCTGTCGCACCTGAGCCACCAAAACAGCAGATACGCACAACGACCCAGTCGCGTTCCGATAGTCCTATACCAACACGGCAAGTCCTGATGGATCGCGTGGACACCTCAACTAAAATTCCGTCCGAGATCTCAACGGCAAAAAATACAAGTCTTGAACGCCCACTCGGCCCGGTTGTACTGGGTCCGCGTGACACGACGCCCGATTATTCGAACGGTATCAATCGAGACAATATTGACCCGGAGGATGGTACGCCGACGTTGGGCAAAATCGAGCAAGGAATTCGGAATGACCCCGTCGAATCAACTCCGCCACCACGAATCGTGAAGAAGGACCCGCCGACAAGGACAGGAGGGGTGTTGAATGGAAAAGCAACGAGTTTGCCTAAACCCTTTTATTCACCTGCGGCAAAAGCTGTCGGGGCCCAAGGCCAAGTAACCGTGCAGGTTCTTATTGACGAACGTGGAAAGGTAGTTTCAGCAAACGCATCAAACGGCCATCCGCTATTGCGGCCCGAAGCAGAGAGAGCAGCTAAAAGTGCAAAATTCTCTACGACGTATCTCTCGAATGTGCCGGTCAAGGTAACCGGCGTTATCGTCTATAACTTTGTTCGCTAAATAGGACGCGGATTGTTTGGATCGGGCGGATCTACACGGATAAAATATCTGATCATCAGATCCGTGGAGATCGGCCCGATCCGTTTTATCCGCGTTCCATTTTTATTTGGAGAGCAACTCGATCAGCCCGTTGGTATCGAGATCATATACCGGCACCGGGAATTGCCGTTTGAGATCATCGTACGCCATACCGTCGAGAAAGATCGGCTCGTCCGATTTGATCGTGACCGTCGGTATCGTGACAAAATCTCCTACGATCTTGTCTTTCATCGCCACCAGATCCTGCCCCGTCAACAAACCCGCAACCGACACATCGCCGCCAAAATAGGTATTCGGAACGGCCATGACCGTCAAGCGAGAGCCGGTTTGGGCATTGTATCGATCGATCTGTTCTCGCAAGACAGGAGCGAACATCTCACCAGTTAGTAGCGTGCCGTAGAGCGAGTCAGAACCGGGAGCGATAGCGACTGGGTTCTTTGGCGTTGACTGTGAGTGTGTTGGGAACATTGCCGCAGCGTGAGTTCTCGTGTTCACCGAAACCCGGTCGCTACCGCTCCCGGTTCTGACTAGGCGTTCAAATGCGTTGGTAAAAGACCGCACCATTCCGACACCATCCTCGATCTGCGGATAGTTGCCGTAATGCCGTCGCGAAGGTATCTCGGCACCGGCTTTGATATAGATCTCGTCGCCGAGGAAGGCAAAGGTCACACCGAGCGTCTTGCGAAACTCTTTTTGCAGCTTTTCGACTTCTTTAATTGCCCGGCGGCAAAACTCCGGCGTGACGCGGGTCAGCCGTTCGTCTGTGTTGTAACGCGTCAGGGCGACAGGCACGACGGCGGTCGAGACGACCTTTGGGTAATGGGCGGCAAGGTCGCGAAGCGTCTTCTCCAAAATTGCTCCGTCGTTGATTTCCGGGCATAAAACTACCTGAGCGTGAAGCTCGATATCCGCCGCAAGCAGCCGTTCCAATTTATCCGAGATATCAGCTCGCGATTCGTCAACGCCCAGTAAATACGCCCTTGTTTTGAGATCCGTCGCATGCACCGAGACATATTGCGGCGACAAACGCTGCTCGATGATGCGTTTCATTTCGTCTTCGGTGATCGAAGAGAGAGTTGTGTAATTGCCGTAAAGAAACGAAAGTCTTATGTCCTCGTCACGCACAAAAAGCGACGGACGAGCCGTTTCGGGATTTCCCTTACAAAAACAAAAAAGGCATTCGTTCGCACACTGACGCGGGACGATCTGCTCGAACATAAGGCCCAGATCCTCGTCCTCGTCGCGGTCAAATTCGATCTCAAC
>JBGTII010000130.1:0-8884 GCA_041745735.1 Pyrinomonadaceae bacterium
GGCTAATACCGGATCACTGGTTACCGTCAGCGCAGGCCATAACGGAACACTGACTTTTAATACCGGCACGCTCAATGCGAGCGCCGGTAACGGACTGCAATTCGATAACGCCGACGGCACTTACAACTTTAACGGCACGACGACGCTCAATGGCGGTGATGCAGGCATCGACATCATTAACGGCTCGGGTGGGAGTTTTACGTTCGGGTCGGGCACGTCGATAACGAGTCCGTCGGGTATTGCTTTTCGCGTTGACGGAACCGGGACACCCGTAACCGCCAGCGTGACGTACAGCGGGAATATTACACAAGGCGGAGGGTCAGAGCTTCTTAGTGTCATTAACCACAATACGGGAACTATAGCCTTCAACACCGGGACGCTCGGCGCAACCACCGGTACCGGCCTCCAATTCGACAACGCTGACGGGACATATAATTTCACGGGTACAACAACCCTCAACGGCGGCGACGCGGGCATCGACATTATTAACGGGTCGGCCGGGACATTTACATTTACCGGCACGAGCATTACTAGTCCGTCGGGCATTGCGTTTAATGTTGATGGCTCGACCGCCGCTGTGGGATATAACGGCTCGATGACGCAGGCGAACAATGCAGCGATGGTAAATGTCCTAAACCACGGCACCGGAACGCTCACATTTAGCGGCGGTAACTATAACGCGACGAACGGCACAGGCCTACAGTTTAGCAATGCAGATGGCCTTTACAACTTTCAGGGGACGGCGACAATGAACGGCGGCGACGCCGGTATCGACATCTTCAACGGCTCGGGCGGCTCGTGGTCGTTCAATGGCAATACGTCCATCAACAACCCGTCAGGCATCGCCTACCGCGAAGACACCGGCACCGCGAGCATCACCTACGCGGGCACGATCACCAAAACCAACAATGCCGCCAACGCCGTCGATATAAATGGCAAGACCGGTGGTGCGACGACGTTCGCACGCGGGACCGGCGGTCAGATCACCGCGACGACTACAACCGCAAACGCCATCGACCTAACAAACACCGGCGGCTCGATAACCTTTAGCGGTGGAATGGTTATCAATACGACGACCGGGATCGGCTTTAACGCAACCGGTGCAGGCCAGACGGTTAATGTTTGCGACGAAAACCCTTGTAACCCGGCAGCGACCGGAGCGGTGGTCAACACTCTTTCGTCGGTGGGAACCGGCACGGCGTTGAATGTTGTCAACACCACTATCGGAGCGAATAATCTGGAATTTCGCAGTATTTCATCCAACGGAGCGGCTAGCGGCATCATCCTCAACGCCACTGGCTCGACGGGCGGATTGACCGTTACGGGCAATTCGGCGGGACTTTGCGGCGGCAGCACGGTCGTAAACCCATCGTATGCGCCCGGAACGGCTGGCAGTATTCCCTACACGTTCACGGCAGCAAATTCTGCCGACTGCACCGGCGGTACTATTCAGAACACGACCAGCGACGCCATCCTTTTGACGAATGCTTCGAATGTCTCGTTAACTCGTATGAGAATCACGAGCGTGGGTGGAACGACCGGGGTGGGCGACAGGGCAATCGAGGCAGTCAACCTTGGCGGCACGAACTACTTCAAGAACGGGCAGATTTCCAGCACCGGCCAAGGTGGCGGCGCCGACCGCAATGGCATCGACATCCGCAACACCAACACCAACATGGCGCTGTTCTCGGTGGAGAACAGCTACTTCGCCAACGCCCGCAGTGGCACGTCGCATGTCCTGGCGTTCGCGCAGGGCACGTCGAGCATGCGGCTCGATGTTAAAGACAGCATGTTCGAGGACATCGAGCCCCTGGCCGTGCAGTCGAGCTCGGGCAATACCGAAAACACGGTCCACACACAGACTACGAACATTACCGGCAACGTCTTTCGCAACGTTCCGACGGCGGGTGGGCAAGGCTGCGTTGCCGTGACAAACGCCCAGGAAGGAGTCACGCATAACTTCACCATCTCGAACAACGTCTTTCACGATCTCATTAAAGGCATCTCTGGCGGGAATTCCGAAATCGTCGTGGCGCAAGTCACCGGCGGTGTCCTCGCTGGCACCTTCTCCGGCAACGTCGTCGGCGGCCCGGATGTGGGCGGCATCAGCGGCGCTAACGGCGACCGGCGCGGCATCGGCGTCATTGCCGAACCAGACAATACCGCCAATGGCGAATTGGGCAGCTTTGACATTACCATCGAGAACAACAAGATTGATCGGTTGATTAACCGCGAAGGCATCTTTGTGGACGCCCGCGAGGATCTTCAGAACTCCGAATTGATCATCCGCAACAACCTCATCGGCACACTGAGTGGCTTCCAGGGTCTCGTCGGCGCCGACGGCCCGGGCGGCACAGGCGCCCACCGCGAGGCTGTTGATGTGCAGTCCAGAGGGGATGTTGTCAAGACTCTGAACCTGCTCATGACGGGCAACACGATCCGGTCAAGCACCACCACCCCAACTGGAAATGTCAACCTCGAAACCAACAACGACTCTTCCGCTCCAGGCCTTGCAGTCTCTTTACAGGCGACTGTAACCAGTAACAACATCATCAATACCGGAGGCATGCCCGAACTCACCGCCCGCACGCGTAGCGGCGACACGGGCGGCTCGGTCTGTCTCGACATGACAGGTAACACGCTGGACGGTGGAGCGGGCCAAATACAGCTAAACGAAGACGGCGGACCCGTCAATGTCGAGCAAACAAGCCTGGTCACTCTCGCATCGGCGAACGGCATTCCTTCCGGCAATGTTATCTTCACCGGCTCGCCAAATTACGGCACGGCCTGCGCTGCACCACCGACGATCGCACCGCCTGCGGACAAGGACATCTCTTGGGCTGACACAGGTAAAGTGGGAATGGCGTATGCCATGGCAAGCGTCGAACGCAACGTCATCGGCGGCGAGATCGTCGCGATGACGACCGGTTGGGAAACGGCACAGGCTGAGGCAACGGTTGAAACGAGCGTACCTGTCATCTGGGAGCAGGAGGTCGCCGAGGCCATCCCGACGGGAGCGAAACCTGAGACGGTCGACAACGGCCGGTCAACGTTTGGTGCGATCGCGTCGCTCCTCGACAAGATGGCATCGCAGATCTCACCGACGGTCTATTCGCAGGAAACGGTTAAAGAAGCTCCCGAAGCGGGAACCGTGACCGTCAACGGCAGCGGCAGCGGCTTTACGATACCGGCGGGTAAATCGACGACGATCACCTTTAGGGCGGTCATCACTAATCCGACGGTGCCGGTCAATACTTTCTCGGTGTCTAATCAGGGTCAGGTGACGGGTAATTTCAGTGCGGTCAACACCGACGGCGATCCGGGCACCGGCGGGGCACAGCCGACGGTCACGACCGTTGTTCAGCCGCCGACGATCACCAAGACGTTTACACCGGCTAACATCCTGCTCGACCAGCAATCGACGCTGACGCTGACGATCAACAACACCAATCCGGCACAGGCCGTGACGGGCATCACCGTTACGGATGTGTTCCCGACGAACGTAGTTGTGGCATCGCCGCTGACGGCAAGCACGACCTGCGGTGCGGGAATGCTGCAGGACAGCGACGGCAACACGCTCGCACCAGGCGACGTCGGCATCAAACTGGTCGGCGGCACGCGTGCGGCAAACCAATCGTGTACCGTCACGGTCAATGTGCGCGGCACCATGGGCGGCAGCTATATGAACACGACCGGCAACGTCTCGTCGTTCGAAGGCTTTACCGGCACGACCGCCAGCAGCACGCTAAATGTCAGTACGCTGACGGCCAGCGAGCTGTCGATCTCAGGCCGTGTCCTGACCGCTGAGGGTCGCGGTATTCGTGGTGCGGTTGTGACGATCACCGGCAACTCGCTTGCAACGCCGATCAACGTCCAAACGGGGGTCAACGGCACATACCAGGTCGAAGGGCTCACCGCCGGCGAGACCTACATCGTCACGGTACGTTCGCGTCGGTTTGCTTTCGAAACACCAAGCCGTGTCATAACCCTGATCGACAACGTCACTGACGCTGATTTTATCGGATCATCGGGAACGAGGCGGGAGCGATAAAGCGGGAGTTTAGGATAGAAAAAAAGAAGCCGTCTGAAAGGACAGCTTCTTTTTTGTTACATCATCTCTTCGCCTTTGGCCTTTAGCGTTCGCCGCCATAGTTCGCGGTACGAGGTAAAGCGAGCGACCAGCATGTTGAACTGGTAACGCTGGGCGTACGACAGGCTGCGGTTGTCGGCGATCCGTTTGATATTTGAATCGAGCCGGGCACGGGCCTCGAGCGGCGGCCGCTTGGTGGTGCCGTTAAAATAGATATCAAAATCGATCTTGAGCTTACGGATGTCGTCTTCGAGACGCGTCAGTTGCTTGTCGAGATCTGCCGAATCGTCCTTTAGAGAACGAATATCTCTGTATAATTTATTACCAATTAGTGCCATTGTTGAATTACCTCAGGTGGGAAGACGGGCAGAACAGCCCTTATTTTAAAGAAATCTATAAAGCGGCACGATTTCCAAAGATATTATGGTGTGAACCAGATGCTAGCCATTTCGCTGGGCAAAATCCTGCATAAAATCGACCAGAGCTGTGACGCCTTCGCGGGGGAACGCATTGTAGATCGACGCGCGGATACCACCGACCGACCGGTGTCCTTTTAGTCCGTCGAGCCCGGCTGCCGTTGCCTCGGTGCAAAATTGCTTTTCAAGGTCTTCGGACGGCAGACGAAATGTGACGTTCATCAGCGATCGCGCGGCTCGATCAGCGTGGCCGCTGTAGTAACCATCGCTGGCGTCAATGGCGTCGTAGAGTATCGCCGCCTTTTCTTCGTTTTTAACTTCCATCGCCGCAACGCCGCCCTGCTCGCGAAGCCATTCACACACGAGGCTGATCAGATAAATGCCCCACGTGTTAGGTGTGTTCAGCATCGAGTTGTTCTCGGCGAGCAGCCGGTAATCGAGCATCGAATGTTGGTTTTCAGGCACCTGAGCGACCAGATCGTCGCGGATGATCACCAGCGTGACGCCGCTCGGGCCGATATTTTTTTGAGCTCCCGCGTAGATCAACGCACTTTCGCGAATATTTATTGGTTTCGAAAGTATGTTAGACGAGGCGTCGCAAACGACCGGGATCCCGCCACCATCCAGATCGTACTTAAATTCGACACCCTCGATCGTCTCGTTCGACGTGTAATGGACGTATTTCGCTCCGGGGCTAAAGCTCAGTTCCGTCTCCGACGGCACCGACGTAAACCCGTGTTCGGCTGATGAATAGATAACATTCGCCGTCCCGCACCGCTTTGCTTCTTTAAGAGCTTTTTTGCCCCAGGCTCCGGTGATGACATAGTCTGCGGTTTCGCCTTTGCCGAGAAAATTCATCGGTATCATCGAAAATTGCAGGGTCGCCCCGCCCTGCAAAAACAGAATACGGTAATTTTCCGGCACTGACAGCAGATCGCGAATGCCCTGCTCGGCTGCGGCGAGTATTGCCTCAAATGGCTTTGATCGATGGCTGATCTCCATCACGCTCATACCGATACCGCCCAGTGAGAGCAGCTCTTCGCGGGCTTTTTCCAGCACAGAAACGGGCAGGATCGCCGGCCCGGCACTAAAATTGTAGATCTTATTTGTCATCAAATCTCCAAAGTAAACTGAGCGAAGTTGAAGGGATAAGATATCACACAGGCATCGATTTTTGAATTTTGTCGAAATCGCCCCCCCCCATCAAATAATGTCGAATTTTCTCGCTAATTGGGTTAGAATTGAAAAATAACGAACTCATTTACGTCGTTCGGCATCTTATTCATTGCCTCGACGATCGTTCAAAAGTTTCTTGGAGGAATCTAATGTCGCGTAAGTTTTATTTTTCATTTCTCGTAGCCGTTGCCGTTTTTACAGCCGGTCATTTGGCAAATTTTGCGCAAACCGCTCCGGTCGGCGGTACGGTTGAGGTCAAGAAAGCTGACGGAACGCAGGAACCGGTTGCCGGAGCTTTGATCGAAGTTTATCGGACCGATGTTAGGGCGGGGTTTCCCTCTGCCAAAACGGACAATAAGGGCCGGTTTGGCTTTGCAGGTTTGGCCCTGGGCGGCCTATATACATTTGCTTTGAGTGCACCGAATTGTGCTCCGATGATCTTTCCTAACGTCAGGGCCGGACAGGAAAAGCTCTTGATAGTACTGTCTCCGGGCGATGGTAAAAAATTTACCGAGACCGATGCCCGCGGTGTAAAAACTATAAAGGTGGGTGAAGAGGCCCCGCGCGCTCCGACTGAGGAAGAAAAGAAAGCAAAGGAAGAATTCGATAAAAAGGCTGCTGAGATCGAGGCTAAAAACACAAAAGCCACTAAGACCAATGAGATCATCACGGCCGTGGCTAAGGACGCAAAGACAGCTTTTGACGCTAAGAATTTCGACCTAGCCATTTCAAAATACGAAGAGGGCATAGCTGCGGATGCTGATTTTATCGGTAGCGCTCCACTTTTTAACAACAACAGGGCGATCGCTCTCAGGATCAGGGCGGTGGATAAGCGAAACAACGCTATCAAGCTGACTGATGTAACGGCGAAGCTCGCGGGACTCGAGTCCGCGAAGAAAGATCTAGCCGATTCCGCAGCGGGGTATTTACGTTCATGGACAATTCTCAAGAATGCTGGGCCTACGGAGATAACAGACAGGGCGAATTATGACGCCACGAAAAAGGATGCGGTCGTTGGTTCGCAGGAAACGTTTCGGATGGCGGTGCTAACCGAGTTGGTCGATCCGTCAGTGATCGATGCGGCTAAGATTCTGACGCCAGAGTATGTTGCGATCGAAACGGATGGCGCTAAAAAAGCCGGGGCAAGGCTGATCTTTGCCGACCTATACCGCGTGTCGGGCGATTCGGAAAACGCCATCGCATCGTACAAAGTGATCCTAGAGACATCGCCGGAAAATGTTGATGCCCTTGTGGGTGTGGGGTTGAGCTTAGTAAACGAAGGGTACATCAAGGATGATAAGGCAATGCTGCAGGAGGCGGCGAACTATCTGCAGAAGTTTGTCGGGTTGGCTCCTGATTCGCACAAGTATAAGGCGAATGCCGCTGAGGCGATCACAACTCTAAAAACGCTCTCAAATGTTGCTCCGCAAAAGTTTCCGGCTGGCAGGAAAAAGCCGTAACCTAGCTCAAATGACTTTTATTAGCCGTGCCTGTTAAAATTGGCATGGCTTTTTTATGTCGATAGCTATTCGAAACATCAACGAAAATGACCTTGCCGCAGTCGTCGACCTGATGCGCAGCTTTGCCGAGTATGAGGATCTCGCAGAATATTGCACGGTGACGACCGAGCGATTGCAGCGTGCAATGTTTAGCGACGAAGGTTTTGTCGAGGGCCTGATCGCGTTTCACAATGATAAACCCGTCGCTTACACACTCTTTTACCCCAATTTTTCGAGCTTTCGTGGGGAGATGGGGCTTTATCTAGAGGATATTTATGTCCTAGCTGAGTATCGTCGACATAAACTAGGACTGCAATTGCTCCGCCAGATCGCCGCTATCGCAAAAGAGCGAGATCTCGAACGTATCGATTTTCTCGTGCTCGATTGGAACACACCTGCAGTCAACTTTTATCTTAAACACGGTGCCGAAAGTTACGACGGCGAGAGCCATTTCAAATTCGCGGGCGAGGCCTTTGGCCGTCTTGCTTCCTGACCTTTTACTCATCCGGTCATTTTGTTGTCACAACCAACCTGAGCGTGGTGTATTTCTCATGTGAAGCACATCTTAGCAAGTTATTTTTTGGAGGTTTTTGTAATGAGAAGTAGTTTGGCGAGACCCGCCCTGACCCTTTCAGGTCTGTTATTTATTATTATCGTGATCGGCAATGTGGTCATCGTTGCCCAAGAGGCCGTCACCGGCACGTGGAAAGCCGATGTACGCAGCGAAAAAGGCGACAAAGAAAATGCCGACAAGATCCATCTTTCATTCACCCGCCGCACAGAGAACGGACGCAACCAAAACGGTTCAAGCATTGCCTACAAAGACCTGCAGGGACTTAGCCGTGAGCAGGCGATGCAGGACGGCAAAGTCAATTTTCGGCTCGTTCACGAAGCCGGGACAATCGACTGCGAGGGCACATTTACCGCCGGCCGCGGCAACGGCACATTTCGGTTTACGCCGGACCCATCGTTCATAAGCACGATGCGGGCCAAGGGTTTTGATTTTGAAAAGGGATTTCGAAAAAACGGTGACGATGACGTTTCCGAGCGGCTTATGACCGCCGCACTCGTCAACGTCACAACGGCTCTCGCGGATGACCTGTTGTCGGCACATTTTGGAAAGGTCGATTCCGAAGACCTATTCAAAGCCGCAATCTTTAAGGTCGATTCCAAATTTATTATGGAGATGAAGAGTTCGGGATTTCCGAATCTTACGTTCGAAGATCTGGTCAAAGCACGCATCTTTAAAATTGACGCTGAGTACGTCAAACAGGTTCACGAGATGGGTTTTAGCGACCACGGATTTGAAGGGCTGGTAAAATTTCGAATCTTTAAGGTGAAGCCTGAATATCTCAATGAACTAAAAGCCGCGGGCCTCTCAAAAATGGACAGCGAGGATATCGTAAAATGCCGAATCTTTGAGATCGACCCTGAGTTCGTCCGTAAGGCCCGGGCGACCGACCCAAACGTGACTGTCGAAGATCTCGTGAAGATGAAGATCGGAGTTTATAAACACAAGGACAAGGATACTTATTAATACACCCCACCGGGTTCTTGTGGAGAAGAGGCTGTCTGAAAAGGCGGTCTTTTTTTTGGCGCAAAAAGGGGTGAGAGGCTTTAAAATGTATGAATGAGGAAGAAAGGGAAAGTTGTATTTAAGAGGTATGAGCAGAATCAGCCGCTGTTGCTGCCGCCGAGTTACG
>JBGTII010000131.1:0-3170 GCA_041745735.1 Pyrinomonadaceae bacterium
TTCTTGTCCGCACGAGCATAGCCGAAATAAGGGATCACCGCGGTAACACGCTCGGCCGAAGCCCTGACAAAGGTGTCGATCATGATCAACAGCTCCATCAAATGGCGGTCGCTCGGCGGGCATGTAGGTTGGACGATAAAAACGTCATGGCCACGAACATTTTCCTCGATCTGAAAATTAAACTCGCCGTCCGAAAAACTCTCCGTGCTGGCTTTTCCCAGTTCAATACCAAGCTGGCCGCAGATCTCAGCCGCCAGCTCTGGATTAGCATTACCCGAAAATATTTTGATCTTTCCCGTTACGCTCATGGTTCGAAATAAAAAACGGACGACCTCACCATAGATCGTCCGTCATCACTTCTAATTGGCTGGGGCGGGAGGACTCGAACCTACGAATGCCGGATCCAAAGACCGGTGCCTTACCACTTGGCTACGCCCCAATGCGAATTAAAGAAACTGATCGGAAACAACCTAACGCAAATGAAGCGCCTCGCGATATTTATTACGCGAGATGGTTGATACGGAAAACTTTCGCCAGGTCGATGCTAGATCGAGGGCTTTTATAGCAGTTTGCCGTGTCTCTTCTTTTTCAAATACTGCGAAAACGCTTGCTCCGCTGCCGCTCAACGCGGCGTTTGTCGCCCCAAGTTCTAGTAATGTGCTTTTCACACTTTCGATCTCAGGATGAGCGGAGAAAACTGTTCGCTCAAAATCGTTTGTCAATACCGATGAGCGTGGATCCAAAGATCCGACCTCCTTTCGGCAAACAGAAAGAATATGATTACGAGCCTCATTTGTCAAGGTCGGAGCGTTAAGCTTACTGAATGCATCGCGCGTCGAAACCTTTATTCGAGGCGTCACGATCAGCATGAATGGCGCGTCCACGTCATTGATCGGCTCGATCTCCTCACCGCGACCAGTGCCCACTGCCGTTCCGCCATATAAAAAGAACGCTACATCTGAACCAAGCTCAGTTGCGATCGAATGCAGATCGATACCCTCATCAAGCTCCCACAAACGTGCAAGCCCTATCAACGCCACCGCCGCATTCGACGACCCGCCGCCAAGTCCGCCAGGCGAAGGTATGCGTTTCTCCAGATGCATCGCCGCACCCTGAGTCACCCCATACCGAGCCCGCAATATCGCCGCCGCCTTTAATATCAAATTTCGCCCATCTACCGACAAAGACGGATCGTCGCAGGTCAATTCAAGCGAGTCAGACTCAGCAAACGAGATCGTATCATGCAGCGAGACCGTCTGAAACACCGTAAAAAGCTCATGAAACCCATCATCACGCTTCCCCAAAATACGGAGCGTCCAATTTATCTTGGCAAATGAAGGTAACGTGAAAGCCGGCTGCATCCATCAAGAATAAAATAGAAATTCCGAATCTCCTACGCTCGCAGAAGATCCGGAATTTTTATCATCGAATCTGAAATTTCAAATTTCAAATTTCTTTGATCTATTTTCTCAATAAGAATACCTGCGTAAAGTAATACGACCCATCTTCCGTGATCGCAACGCCAACTGCCGACTCTTTCCAGTTGGGAGATAAAAGATTGTTCTTATGCGATGGCGAATTGAGCCACAGATCAACTGCTTTGGCGATCGGATCTTGAAACCCGCGATTAAACGCAATGTTTTCGCCGATCGAACGCCATTTCGAAAGCCCTGCGTTATCGGCACGGTCACTTACCGCTTTGCCATCAAGACTGCGATGGCTAAAGTAATCATATTCGGCCATGTTTTCCGAGTGCCCGCGGGCTATCTTTTCCAGATCATCATTCCAGATCAGCGGCTTGAGCCCGAGCTCAGCACGTTTTTGATTGATGAGGCCGAAAACAGTCTGCTCGACCGACGCGATCTTTACATAGACCGCCGATTTGACCTCAGCATTGGACGCAACATTTTTCGTCGGAACAATGCGCGGACGATCGCCTTCGGTAATTTCGTTGGCGTTTGGTCCGTTTCCGGTCTCGCCGACGATCCATCTGACTGCGACTGGTTTTGGGACGTTATTATTTTGGGCGTGTATTAAGTTTGCCGACGCAGCAAGCAGCCCGAGACATAGGAGAGTTTTTTTATACATGTAGACCTCACTTCGGCAGCCGGACTTTCCCGCATTATCGGGATTCCTTGCTTTGCGTATGCCCTCGCGGACACTTGCCTTTTCGGATAAGGTGGTAAACCGGTATGGTTTTACCTAGTTAAACAATATGGTTAATGGTTAGGCACTTCCAAAAAAACTTTCATAATGCTGTAAAATAATTTTATGCAGCAACCGCTAGTAACTTTAGGTAGAAAAAGCCGGACGATATCGTATAAGAACCGCATTAACAATTGAGTACAATTTCCCGCCGTAGTAATGGTTTCGTCTAATTTGTGTAATTCGTGTTATTCGTGGCTAAATCTTCTTATGGCAAAGATCGCATTAGCAATACACGGCGGGGCAGGGACAATACTCAAATCGCAGATGACGCCCGCACTCGAAGCGGAATATCGCGGTGGGCTTGAAACTGCATTAAAGATCGGCTGGGAGATATTGGAGAAAGGCGGTTCGTCGCTCGACGCGGTTGAGGCAACCGTCTGCTCACTCGAAGATTTCCCCCTGTTCAACGCCGGACGCGGCTCCGTTTTCACCCACGAAGGCAAGCAAGAGATGGACGCCTGCATAATGGACGGCCACAATCTCAAGGCCGGTGCCGTTGCGTTTGTCAAAAATATCCGCAATCCTGTATCTCTCGCCCGACTCGTAATGGAACGCACCGAACACGTCCTGCTCGCCGGCGACGGAGCAAATCAATTTGCCGAGCAGATCGGCGTTGCGACCGAATCCGACGAATATTTCTTCACCGAACACCGCTGGCTCCAGCTCCAGGAAGCAATGGCCGAGGGCCGCGTCCAACTCGATCACGCTTTGTCAGTACCACCTGCGGTAGCGGGTGGTTCAACGAAATCACTCGGCACTGTCGGTGCCGTCGCTTGCGACATAAACGGCCATCTCGCCGCCGCCACATCGACCGGCGGCATGACCAACAAAAAATTTGGCCGCGTCGGCGACACGCCGCTCGCGGGGCTCGGCAACTACGCCGACGCGCACGTAGCCGTCTCATGCACCGGTCACGGCGAATATTTTATGCTCGGAGTTACGGCTTATGATGTCGCCGCACG
>JBGTII010000132.1:0-17347 GCA_041745735.1 Pyrinomonadaceae bacterium
CCAAAGACTTACCAATACTAAAAACCACTGACTTCAACACTTTCTTTCACAAAAAAAGAAGCTGCCGCGAAAACTAGTTTCAAGACAGCCTCTTTTTATTTGCGTGTATTCATTTTGGTGTCGATGTAACCCCGACTCGAACAGAGGAGACACTTGTTCGGCCAAGAGATCTTTTACACACGCGCGTCGTCGTCGAACGGCGAATCTAAGGCTCTTTTGCTAGCGGTTGGAATTTTGGTTTGCCGGCTTCGGAACGTCCCTGTACTTCATCGAAATATTTTCAGTGTCGACGATCTCCCATCGTCTCAGAACCCAGCCCGTTTGCATCCTCCACTCGGTGCGGATCCGACCTGATAAAACGCGTAAATTGCTGGCACGCGGGGATGACTGGGTTTTTATGTCCAGGATGATCGTTGCTTTTGTACCGTCAATTTGCTGGTCGACCACGACGATCTCTTTTGGCTCGTCTTCGTCAAATCTCCAACTGATGGGTTCGCCCGTCCCACTCTCAGGCGGGATGTCCCAGACGCCCGTATCGTTGATCCGCTCGTCGATCACCTGTTTCGTAAGTTCGGGCACAGCTTGCGACCCCGATGTTTGATCACTGCTTCCACGCTGCGATCCGCAGCCGAACGAGGCCCACAGTAAGATGGTAACCGAAAATAATGAAATGAAACGCAGCGGTCGAGCCATATTCTAAATATTCTAATCACCCGCGTAACTGATCTCCATTCGGCGTATCTGCAGACCCGCGAGGAAAAGCACGACGGCGGTAAACAGCAGCAGGCTCGGGATCGAGATCCACGCTGGTGTCGGCTCCACCAGCACCGCGAACGGGCCTTCGGACATCTTCACTGGAACAAGTGATTGCAGGTAGTGGATCACACTTATCTTCTTTAAGAACGGCGGCAGCAGAAAGTTGATCCACTCCCAGCCGTACAGTAGAAGCCCGGGAATGATCGGGTTACGGAAACGTAAACCGACGATCAGAAATACGGCACCGTATCCGATACAGGCTAAAATCGTTACGCCGAGATAGGTGAGCAACTGCCCCGCACCCGCGCCGCTCAAAAAGAAAGCCTGCGACTCCGAAGGAAAAAGGCCGAAGTAAAGTATCAGCATCGACCCGACGGTCGTAATGCTGAACAACACCACGGTCGCGATGAGTCCCGACAGATACTTGCCGACGACGAGGACCTCACGCCGTACAGGCGAGAGAAAATAGTAATGTAGGCTCCGGTCCACCACCTCTCCGCGAAACAGGTTCATAAATACCCACGCGCAGCCAAAAAAGACCAGCGTCCGCAGGATCAATCCCCCGTAAATCGCGGCGTAGACCTGGGTGAATTCGCTAAAGCTTTCCATCTCATCCGTATCCGGAGGAACGAGGGCCAACATCGACAGCAGGACCAACGGTGCTACGGCGATCAGGTAGAGCAAAAAAGCTCGGCGGCTCAAAAAATTCTTCTTTATCTCCAGGCCCATGACCGCGAGTGTCTGCCGCGTCCACAGAGACCACGACGAGCCTCGCCCGTTCGGCATCTTTGCCGATACTTCATTCATATCAGACGCTGCATCCATTAGCTGGGCCCTCCTTCACTCGTGATCAGGTATTGATAAACGGCACTCAGATCATCGTCCACAGGGGCGACAGACTCGACCTGTAGATCCAAGTCCGTGATGATCTTGTTCAGCAACAGATAGAAATCATCCGGCCGACGCGTTTTGACGAACAGGCCCTGGCGGTCGTTGTGGATGCGGGCCTCGACGGTGTGCTCGTGTTCGAAGAGACGGGCAGCCAATAGCTGCGGACGGTCAGAGCGGATCAGTATCTGGATAGGATGTTCGTCGATCTCGTCGCGGACCCCATGTACATCACCCTCGGCGACAACGTACCCGTTATGCATCAGGATGACATTGTCCGACATCATGTCCACTTCGTGCAAAATGTGGCTCGAGAGGATCAGGTACATTCCTGCGTCTGCAAGCTCGCGGAACAGGCGAATGATCTCAGCACGAGCCATCGGATCGAGCCCGTTCAAAGGCTCGTCCAGGACAAGAACCGACGGGTTGTGTGCGATCGACTGAGCTAGCCGTACACGCTGCCGCATCCCCTTACTGAAGGCTGAAACCTTGCGGTCGGCAGCTTCCGTGAGCGAAACACGTTCGAGTGCATCTTGTGTCAACCTATCGGTTTCTTCACGAGTGTAGCCATGGACGCGAAGGTAAAAGGCGATAAATTCGCGGGCAGTCGAGCCGCGCGGAAATGAGTCGAACTGCGAACAATAACCAAGTTTTTGAAATATAGCCTCGGGTTCGTTCGGCGAGATGCCGAGCACACTAATCGTTCCATTCGTCGGCTTGAGCAGTCCCGTCATCAGATTCATCAAGGTCGTTTTGCCAGATCCGTTTGGCCCTACAAGGCTGGTGATGCCTGGTGCTATCTGCAAGCTGACACGATTAACGCCGAGAACGTCACCGTAAAATTTCGACACGTCCTCGAATACGATCATTGTATCGCCGGACTGTGTTGTTGGTTTGGTGGCTGCTGCGCTGGTCATTTGATCACCTCATAGGCCCGCACCTTGCGAGCGAGCAGCCAGACACATAATCCGCAAACTACTCCGATGACCAACCAGGATGCCCAAAGAGGCGGCTCCAACAGAACGATGTCGAAAAACTGTTTGTCGTACACAGGATTGCTCACTCTTCCCCTAACAGCGCCGGTCTGGCGTTCGAACAGCCCGAAAAGCCCCCGCCAAATACTGTTCATCGTCGCCCACAAGCTGATCAAATGCCCAACGCGTGTCAGGAAAAGCTGATTTATGATCTCTCCAAACGCACTCGGTATAAAGAACAGCCCGACAATCGCCCCGCTCGCTACGACTCGCCATTTAAGTAACGCTGAGACAGCTAGTGCGATCAGTGAGAGCAGCACGATCCAGGCCATAGATCCAAAAATTATCGCCCCGGCCATCCACAAATTTACCCACAACCAGCCGAAACCGCTCAACGACGCCTGGAAGATGAAGATCAGCAATCCCGGGATCCACGTCACGAGAGACAACAGAAAGCCGATGACCACCATTTTGCCGAGCACGTATTCGGTGCGGGAAAGCGGCCGGCAAAGATAGAGCGGCAGCGCGTTATTCGACAAATCGCGGGAAATCAGCGGCGGAGCAACGATCACAGTCAGGATAAAAGCGAAACCCCCCTGTACCTCGAGGAAAGTTCTGAAGAACGTGTTGTCGATCGGCAGCAGTTCGCGGACGTTTATCTGCAGCAACGCGAGAGCGTTGACGTTGTGATGCAGGTAAACCAGAATCGCCGAAACGAGCGGATAGATGAAGCAAAGGATGAAGATCGTCGTAAAGATCTTTGACTTAAAGACCTCCCGCAGGGCGTAGCGCGGTATTACAAGAAAACGCGACAAAGCTGTCGGCGATTCTCCTTCATACGCGTTGTACAAATGCTCATAAACGGCCATCGGTTGCCCTCCCGTTCTCTGCCTCGGTTCCGTTCTCCATCGCCTTTAAGAAAATATCTTCCAGCGAATCGCGTTTGAAATTAAGCCGCCTTATCTGCACCTCGCATCTTTGAGCAAGTTGATATAGATCGCTGATCTCGACCGTTTCCTGCATGATCACCTTTACGCGGCGTTCGCCGAGCAGGGCGTACTCACAGCCCAGGTCGCCGATCGCGTCGACGAATGCCTGTCGGTTGCCGCCGCGGGTTTCAAGCTCGATGAACTTGCGATTCGCTTTGCGTTCCTCTTCGAGATTGCAATTGGCGGCGATAGACCCGTCTTTCAAAACCAGTATCTCGTCGCAGCACTCCTCAACGTCGCGCAACAGATGTGACGACAAGAGGATGCGTGCCCGGCCGCCGTCACGGATCTGCCGGATCAGCGAGATCATACGATTACGCGTTGGCGGATCGAGGCCATTTGTGGGTTCATCCAGGATTATCAGTTTTGGCCCATGAACGATCGCTTGAGCAAGCTTAGCAAGTTGCTTCATCCCAAGGGAATAACTGTCAACGGAACGGTAACGAGCTTCGCCTAGGCCAACGTAAAAGAGAGCTTCGTGGGCACGCTCGAGAGCGTGATCAGCCGGAATGCCGGAAAGCTCCGCCATTAAACGAACGAAATGAACGCATGACATTTTCGCGATAAACGAATCACGCTCAGGCATATAGCCAACGGCCGCACGGACCTGCTTAGCATCGTGGGTGATGTCTTGCCCAAAGATGCGAGCTGTGCCGGACGTCGGTGGATGAAAGCCGAGCAGAGTGTGTATAAGCGTCGTCTTGCCCGCGCCGTTTGGGCCAAGCAAGCCGATGGCACGTCCGTTCAGCACGCCGTCGAGCGATCTAAGGATCGGACGCTTGCCGAATGTCACACTAAGTTGTTCGAGTTCGATGACACTTGTCATACAGTTATCCCAATGCGGGCATTATCTCTTATCTCGTTAGCGAAAAAAAACGACGGACGCTTTGAAACGTCCGCCGGGCAATTTATTAAATTACGCGTTGTCGGATCATTCTTTCTTTTGTACGTCTTTATCGCCCATCGCGTTCATTAAAATTTTCTGCATCTCAAACGAATTAGGCATCCCCAGAAGACTTGCGGGACTGAGTCCAAAAGCACCGCCTTCAGTGTTAGCCGCGAGCGTAATGCGGTTTCCTTCGGCATAAGCATAGGCCAGTGTCGGAGGAGCATTTGGGTCGATCGAAGCCAGCTTTTGTCCCTCGGCGGTATTTTTCATCCTTTCCGCGAGAGGCCCGAGAAGCGAAGCCAGATCGTGGTAAAAGATAGCCGAAAAGTTCGTATTCCCGTCCTGAGGCAGGGAACTCATAAACCTTGATGAACGAACAAGCGTGTTGCCCGAGTCGCGGTTAGTGATCGACTGTTCTAGAAGGGCACGGCTCTGTGCAGCGATCAGGTAACCGTTCGCGTAGGTGTAGTGAACCTCCAGACCGGCTTTCGAAGACTTGATCGAGTAATACGACCGGTCGCCCGCCTTAGTAGCCTCGATGCTGAGCTTCCCTTTGCCGTGCAGTGCAGAAAACTGATTCAGTTTTTCGATCGCACGCTCAAATGTACCTTGCAATTTTGCCTGGTCATACACTTCGAGGATCACTTTCCACGAAGGTGTCGGTAGGAGCGGGCCGTCGATCGCAAAGGCAAACTCGCCGCCGAGCGGTGCCGCAAAATCGTCGCGAAGATTAATGCCCTGAACTGTTTCGATCGCCTTCATCTGCTCGCGAACCTCAGGTTGGACTGTCTCGAGAAATCCGAGCAGATCGTCAACCAAACGTGCCGGTTCTTTTACAACAAAGGCTGTGGCGACATTGGCATTCGGCGAGATAAAGTCTAACGCTCCCATCGAACCCGGAGCTGCCAGCCACGACGGAATACCGCGATCAGATTCGCTAAAGGTCAGAGCGGCACGGCTCAACGTTTTGCCGCCCACTTCTTTCTGCTCGACGACAAAATCACGCAGATTCATAACGCCAAGCTGTTTGAGCCCGGCAAGATGCCGCTCTGCGTCAGCCGATGTATCTTTGGCAGCCGCTTGCGAAACGATTTTTTCGAGGTCGGCGGCGACCAGGATGCCTGCTCCGTCCTTGTAAACATCGGCGATCCGCTGGTGAAATGATGATGCGGCAAAGCGGTTCGCTTCGGGTGCCTTCAACGTTGCTGCAAACCCACGCAGACTTTCGATCTGGGGTGATGCCGCAAAGATGTCGTTGTTGATCCAGACGAAAACCTCAGACTTGACCGAAGCATTTTTATCACCGGACGGGGCCGCCTTTGCGGCTGGTACGCTCGCGGCCTTCGCCGTCATTGGGTCGTCAATTATGCGAACGTTGGGCCGATCGCCGGCTTCGTTTGCGAACCGGGTGAGTTGCCCATCGAGATACGAGCGAAAGTTCGCTGCATTTTTGACCTCGCCGAGGACGAGTATGCCGCTCGGCTCGCCTTTCTTAGCGTCCATTTCCGCCGCAACGACGATCTCTTCGCCGAGATGCGAACCGAATTCTTCGATGCGTGTCATCAACTGTGAATTGACGCCCTTATCCTTTGCTTTCCACCACTCGGCGAGTGCCGGATTCTGCTTGATACGCTCCTGCATGATGCGTTGCGACTGAGCAAGCGTTTCACTCAGATTTGGCAGAGCGGCGTAGAACACAGTGTTTTCCGGAACGAGGTCGAGAAACCTTGAGGTATTTCGAACGCCCGGACGAGTGACCTTTTGATTGAGCTCTTTCTGCAGATTTGCCAACCCGGAAACCAGGCTCGCGTATCGAGCAGCGTTGCGGCTCCAAGCGACATTTTGCTGAACCGGAATTTTCTCCAAAGAAGCAGTCGTTGTCGTTTGATCGCCGGGGAGCAGCGTCACATCTTTGCCGCCGTGATTGACCTTGACCTCACCCTCGACAACCGAAACGCGCGAGCCTTTCGTGCCGCTTTCGACGGCAAAGATCGTTCCCTTAACAGAAACGAGTGAATCCGGTGTTTGAACGTAAAGCCGGCCATTGTGCTGTTTTGCAGCCTCAACGATCACGTCGCCGCGGTCTAGCTTGACGGTTACGCCGCGCATCGTTTCGCTTACCGAAAACTCAGAGCGTTCGCGCATCTCAACCGTCGACCCGTCAGCAAGCCGAAGCACTGCGTTCGAATCCTTAGCGGTGCGGACACGTTCACCCTTCTTTAACTGCTCACCGGCCGCCAGCTGGCGAGTCTCGGAATCGGAAACCACATAAACCTGACCGTTCGCGCTGTCGAGGGTTGCGGCAAGCGTCGTTCCTGATAGGTCGATACGCTCGTACATAAAGAGTCCGGCCAATCCGACACAGATCGCGAGCCCGGCGGCAACGCTCCAACGAGCAATGTTTGAACGGCGGTTCGTCCCCGCACGCAGCGGCTTACGGTCAGAACGCTTGTGCTGTGGGGCCACGAATGTCGACGATTTTGCTGCAGCGAGCGTTCGCTGAGCTTTCAATTCCTGCCGGCACGGAATGCACTCGTTAGAATGATCTTCCAGGAGCAGTTTGCGTGCCGTCGATAGCTTTCCGTCGAGATACGCGGGCATGAGCGATTGGAAATCCTCGCACCCGTGAATGTGTTCGCTATTATTGCTAGGGTTCATTGTATTTATACCTTCCGAATTTGAATTTACCGTGGTTGAATTTTGTTCTGCCTGCTGGCTTACCATCGCCCAAACACGGGCGGCGGACATATCTACTATTGATTCATCGATCTGCTCGTCGCGGATTTCTTGCGTCACTTTATCCAGGATCGCGTCCAGTTCTTGTTTATTTTTCTTCATGATGTTTCTCCAAATAAATGCCGATCTCTTTTCGCAGGCGGGTTCTTGCCCGGTGCAGCGTGACCGCGACTACCATTTGTGATGTGCCCAAAATTTCGGCGATGCGCCGATTATCACAGCCCTCGTAATAGCGGAGTGCAAAAGCAGTCGCTGCTCGGCCTTCGAGCTTTGCTACCGCCTGACGCACGAGCTCCCGAAGTTCCTTATCCGCAAGGTCATCTGCCGGGCTCGGCGTCGAGGAGGCCGGACTCTCGTCAGGATCGATAATATCGAGTGAGACAGAGTTCGCACGTTTGCGAAGCCTGACAATATCGAGCGAGGCATTAATCGCCGCCCGATATAAAAATGCCCGCGGGTTTGGCGAAAGGTCGCGGTTAGCCCATCCGGGGGTAAGACGAACAAAGATCGTCTGCAGCACATCTTCAGCGTCACTTTGGCTGCCCGTAATACGGTAAGCGACACGAAAGATGCCTTTGCAGTGATCGTGAAAGAGAGTTCCTAGATCTTTATGCTCCGCGGTTGTAGCGGATGCGTCTGACGCCGGGTTTTGTAAGAAATCCGTCAATACAGTTAGTGGCCGCGCGTTTGCGGTGGATGGGCTCACGTTTATTTTGGCTGCGTTAGTAGTCATCTACTAACATAAACGCGCGGCACACGGCATTATTAACAACCATTGGAAATAAAATTTTATCTTTTGTAAAGGTTGCGCGTCACGTGGGCCTTCTGGTCGCTCTTTCCCCAGTCATACACTTTAATTTGCCAATATCTCCGCTGGAGGGAGCGATGGTGAGGCAAAGTGCCACAAGTCTTTCCGGAACCGGTCATCCGCCGACCCAACGAATTCAGTAAACCCCTATTTTTCAGTGAGATATGTAATCTACCGACGCGGAATGGCTATTGCACTGCTGTTCTTTTAGGAGCGTGCGTATCTGCGCTTCTAACTCTCCAGCAAATTTAGACCGCTTTTGAAGGTTGATCAAAACGATATGGTAACTACATTTATGGAACCGGAGGTCCGTTCGGTGCTCTCGGGCCGGTTTGACATGGGCAGGCCTTCTGCAACTACACAAAAAAGCCGGGTTTTGCTCGTTGACGACTCGCAAACGGTTCGAAAGATGTTTTCCACCTATCTCTCGCCAAGATTTATCTGCGCAGAGGCGGCTTCATTTGACGAAGCACTCGCCGTATTGCGAACCGATGAGTTTGACGTAGTAATAACAGATATCATAATGCCCGGATTGTCGGGTATCGAATTGCTTCGAAAAATTATCGGGGAGTACCCAAATATCGCAGTCATAGTCGTTTCTGGGGTCGACCGTCCGCAACGTGCGTTGGATGCGATGCGGCTCGGGGCGTTTGATTACATTATCAAACCATGCGAACCGGAAGTGCTTGAGATCACCGTTGAACGTGCGATAAAACATCGCAAGTTGTTGGTTGAAGCACAACGGTCCAAACTCGATCTTGAGACCAAAAATGAGGAACTGGTCAATGGAAAAGTACAGCTTGAGCATCTCCAGACGCAGATCGTACAGAGCGCAAAGATGGCGTCCCTGGGCCAGCTTGCAGCCGGCGTCGCCCACGAATTAAACAACCCTGTCGGTTTTGTTCATGCAAATCTTGAGATGCTCGATCAGTATTTCACGGATCTGACCCGGCTCATACAATTCTATGATGAGGCACAGATATCTGAGACAGATGGAGCAAAAGCTGCGGCGATCAAAGATGAAATCGGATATCCGGCGCTCATCCAAGACATTACCTCGATAGTCAGGGACTGCCGTGACGGATCCGACCGGATTCGAGACATTGTCCAAAACCTCCGAACGTTTTCACGCCTAGACGAAGCTGATTATAACCTCACCAACATCCACGAAGGAATAGATTCGACCATCCGCCTAATCTCCGCTTATTTTTCGTCAGGCAACATCAGGCTAGTTCGCGAGTACGGTGACCTTCCCGCAATACAGGCGTTTTCCGGGCAATTGAACCAGGTGTGGATGAATCTGCTGGTGAACGCAGCCCAGGCGATCGGGTCGGGAAAAGGCGAGCTAAAAATCAAAACGAGTGTCGATAACGACAACATCGTTGTGGAGATCAGCGACAGCGGGTGCGGTATCGCGGTTCAGGACCTCAACCGGATATTCGACCCGTTCTTTACGACAAAACCCGTCGGCGAAGGTACCGGTCTGGGCCTGTCGATCTCGTTCGGTATCGTCGAGCGCCACGGCGGAAACATAACAGTTGATACACGCCTTAACGAAGGCACAACTTTCAAAGTACGGCTTCCATTACATTTTGAATCAACGATCGCGGTTGATGAGAAATCTATCGTGTCCTATACCGAAAAATAGATAACTTTTGAAAAACAATATGAAACACAAGATACTCTTAGTTGACGATGAACCTGCAAACTTGCGGATGTTAGAACGGCTTTTCCGTGACGATCACGACGTTATCACCGCAGAATCAGGCGCCTCAGCCCTCGAACTGCTGGCCCATAATGATGTTGCACTGATAATCTCCGATCAACGTATGCCGGGGATGACCGGGATCGAATTTCTAAAACGTGCGGCCGAGATGAGAGCCCAGACGGTTCGCATAATCCTGACAGGGTATACGGATGTTGGCGATCTGGTCGACGCAGTAAATTCCGGTGTCGTATATAAATACATTACGAAGCCTTGGGTTAATTCTTACCTCCTACAAACGGTAAAGCGCTCGATCGAGCATTTCGAAACGACTCGCGGGCAGCATTTGCTTGGGCAGGAAAATGAGCGGCTCGAAAAGCGGCTTAGAGCGACTGTTCACGGTGTTGTCGCCACGATTCGGGAGATAATCTCACAAAAGAGCTCAAATCTCAGTGAGCATTGCCGGCGAACTTCTGAGTTGGCGGCGGTTATCGGTACCCGATTCAAACTTGAACCGGGTGAAATGGAACATTTGATATTTGCCGGGCTGCTGCATGAGCTCCCAAATATGAGAATTCCTTTCGACATGGATCTAGACAGATCGGCTCTGACGCCGGAACAATGTCGGGTCACACGTAATAATTATGAAAACGGATTGCGTCTCATGTCGGGTGTACCGGATCTCGAAGATGTGGCTGAGATCATCCGCTACCAACATGAACATTTTGACGGAACAGGCTTTTTTGATGGTCTCGACCGTGAAAAGATCCCGTTCCTGTCGAGGATCCTTGCAGTTGCAAATGCATTTGACGAGATAAACTCCGGTCGAAATCCTGCGCTGTTCTGCACTGATGAAGAGGCGGCCGAGTGGCTGCGTCAGCGTGCCGGCAGCAGATTTGATCCGCAAGTCGTCGAGGCATGCCTGAATATGCGATCAGTCGCCGCCGTCGGTTTTCCAATTTCTACAGTACCTAGTGACAATCTCCAACCAGTAGCCGCTGCCGGCCTCTAATACCATCATGAATAACATTCCCACGATACTCGTTATCAGCGAAAGCCACGAACAATTTGCGTCCGCCGCCTTTTTACTTAGAAATGACGGTTATAACGTCCTTTTTGAAAAAGCTGTTAGCGACAGTGTGATGTTCACAGGGGATAACGCACCCCAGTTGATAATAAGTGAGTTGGCCGCACCGAATGTTGACGGGCTAAAGTTGTGCCGCAACGTACAAAAAGATCATTGCCTTGGCACAACGCCGGTTTTGCTCGTGGGCGATCTGTCGATCACGTCGTCGATAGTCGAAGACGGTTTTCGATGCGGAGCCGTCGAATATCTCCAACGGCCCATTGATCCGTTGAGACTTGCTGATATTTGCCGCGACATTTTACACGCGAATGTTGATCGATGCCCCGAGGTTAACGAGACGGCGAATGATGAGGTTACGTCGATCGATGCATTTAGTGACGGTGGATCCAATCTTGACAGTTTGTTCGAAAACGAGAGTTTGCGGATGGCTCTTTTTGATAATTCGCGTTCGGGTCTGGCGATATTCTCCGCAACCGGCGAGATGGTCGAAAGTAACGTGGCGCTCATGTCAATGCTCGACTACGCTGAGGACGAACTTAGAGGGATGACGTTGTCAGATTTCTTTTTTCCCTATGATCTCGAAACTGGCAAACGGGCGCTTGAGGAGATGATGGATGGCAGTCGGAACTACTATCGATCAGCAAACGGCTACTTATCCTCTCTCGGCGAACGTCTATGGGGATCCCTCACGATCGTTGCTGTCACCGACGCTGAAGCCGGGTCCCGGTTGTTGATCGGCATATTTGACGATCCCGGTCACGATCTGGCAACAACATTTAAGCGAGATCCTTGGGTTCGAAATGGTAATTCAGCAATTCTGGATCTAACCAAATGGAAGATAGAAAGGGGGCTTATCTGCGAATACTGAGACCTCGGCCGGTAAAAGCGCCAGATTTTATCCCAGATCTTGATTTAAGGGACTATAATGTAAACGACCATATTGTTGGTATTCGTTTACCGATTATGTCCCCACGTATCTTGATAGTCGATGATGAGTCCGCCATCCGAGATCTGCTTAAGTCGATCTTGATGGATGACTACGATTGTACGACCGCCGATTCGGCTGAGGCAGCTCTGGCATATCTCGAAGGCGAGACATTTGATCTCGTCATCAGCGACATTAACATGGGCGGTATGAGCGGGATCGAATTGGTCTCGCGGGTTGTCGCGTCATCGCCGGACACCGTTGTAATGATGATCAGCGGCAATTTGACCCTTGACAGTCCGATCGACGCGATCCGCAGCGGAGCGTTTGACTACATCAAAAAGCCGTTCGACATCGATCAGGTGGAGATGGCTGTCCGTAGGGCGATAAAACACGGAGCACTGCTCGTATCAAAACGCGAACACGAAAACCATCTCGAAGAGCTTGTCGCCGAGCGCACCTCAAAACTAAACTACCTTGCCTACAACGATCCTCTGACGGGGCTGCCAAACCGCGTCTTTTTTGAGGACCGTCTAACACAAATATTGCTTCAACAGCGAGAAAAGCGAAAAGTCGCGGTCTTTTTTGTTTCGCTGGATAGGTTTAAGGCCCTGCGCGACACGCTCGGGCACTCGGTTGGCGATCGTCTGATCAAAGAAGTTGCTCATCGGTTGGAAACGGTTGCTGAAACACAAGCCGCAGTCGCGAGATTTGAGGGCGACGAATTTGCTCTTTTATTTACATACGAAAACCTACAAGAACTCGAGGCATTTGGCAGCGATGTCTTTGATGCGTTCCATTCACCGCTTGTGGTTGGTGACGACGAGATCGTCATCCCGATCAGCATGGGCATCAGCTTGTCGCCCGATGACGGAAATGATTCACAGACTCTGCTGACCAACGCAGGTGCGGCCCTGTCGTATGTGCGTAAGAACGGCGGAAACAACTACAAGTTCTTTACCTCCGACCTGCACGACACCGCGATGAGTCGACTTGCTCTCGAAAATGAGCTGCGGCGGGCGTTAGAACGCAGCGAGTTTGAGCTCTATTACCAGCCAAAGGTCGATATGGTGACAGGGAAGATGTCGGGCATGGAAGCTCTGCTACGTTGGAACCACCCCGAACTCGGGCTCGTGCCTCCGCTTGATTTTATTCCGCTTGCTGAGGAGACGGGGCTCATCCTGCCGATCGGCGAATGGGTCCTGCGGACCGCGTGTGCCCAGACCAAAGCCTGGCATGATAAGGGGTTTGACCTCAACGTCGCGGTCAACCTCAGCCCACGGCAATTCCAGCAGACGGATCTTGTGAGTACGATAAACCGGATCGTCGCTGAGACCGGATTTGATCCGCGCGAACTAAATCTCGAGGTAACGGAAAGTTCTATCATGAACAACGCCGAATCGGCCGCCGTTACACTACGTGCACTACAAGATACCGGCATCAGTATCTCGATCGACGATTTCGGCACCGGCTACTCGTCGCTCGGCATTCTCAAAAACCTGCCGATCGATGTGCTCAAGATCGACAAGACCTTTATAAACGACGTCACCACCAACCCCGATGACGGGGCGCTCGTCACCGCTGTCATCACGCTCGCCCACAATCTACGATTAAGTGTTGTCGCCGAGGGCGTCGAGACTCGCGAACAGCTCGAATTTCTGCGTGCTCTAAACTGTGACAAATGGCAGGGCTATCTTTACAGCAAACCGCTCCCCGCCGCGGCGTTTGAGTTACTACTATCAAGACCGCCTGCGTGAGCGGCCGGCCCGTTCGGCTTCAACATAAAAAGATTGCTTTTGTGCTATAGCGCAAAGCAGCGACGCCAGTTGCAGCTTTCTGACTAAACAAAGGTGTTGGCTGCGTAGTGGGAGACGAAGCCAACACCTTACTTTTGTTTCAGTTACATCTACAGCCGTGATCTTCACGCGTAAACGCGTATGTCAAAATGTGGTGCTTTCGCGACGCGAATTATGTTGGTTTCGTCAGCCCTGGGGCCGCGGGCGATCTTCCATCTTTTGCATGACCGATGTATAACAGCCATCACACATTCCGTGCGATAGCGGCGGCAAGGCGTCTTTCTCAAAAAGACCTAGTTTCGGCACCGCCTCCTCAACCTCTAGCCATATGTTCGTCTCCGATCGGATCTTGTTGCACCATGAGCACGCTACGACGAATTCCCCAACTTTGGATGCCTTTGTACTGAACAAGGGTTGGAACTCCCGCTCTTCGGTGCAGATGGTTTCGGTTATAAACTCAACGCCGCCGTCGCCGGTCGGGTTCATTCGCAGCGTGAGGAAACGGCGACGTTCCGGCGAATCACACCGAAATGAGAAATCCATTGACTCACCCGAACGAACCTTGGCAAACATACGGCGGTAAACATGCCCGAGAGCATCGCCGGACACAAAATCCCAAAAATTACGGTGCATGATGCTGCCGGAATATAGATCCGGCGGCGAATCGTTCTCAACCGCAAATCTGTCCCAGTCGCCGCTGACCGAGACGACCTCATCCGCCGCGTTGATCGAGTATTTAATTGTACTTGTAGAATTGGTCATAATATTATTTAGTTACCGCCGTCACAGCTGAGTGCAAATTTGTCGCCACGCGGTATCGCTTACTAACGTAGCAAACATGAGGGCAACGAAATGCACGTTGAAAAAGCAAGGCGTTTCACCTCATCCAAAGGCCAGAAAAGAGAGGCAAATCGCCCCCTCGTCCGGCAAAACGATCGAATTAAGTTTCTAGGACCTCGCGTATCTTGCGCGAAAGAGCGTCGGGCGTGAATGGCTTTTCGATAAATGAGATGTCGGCGTCAAACACGCCGCGATTTGCGATCGAATCATCCGTATAACCCGACATAAAGAGTATTTTGACGTCCGGCAGCAACTTGATGACCTCGTCTTTTAGTTCGCTCCCACTCATCTGGGGCATGATCACATCGCTTAGCACCAGGTGGATCGGATCGTCGTAAGATGCACAGACAGCTAACGCCTCTTTGCCGCTCGCTGCTTCGAGAACATTGTATCCGTTACCGGTCAATATCTCGCGAACGAGATTGCGGACGATCTCTTCGTCCTCGACCAGCAGGATGGTCTCAGTACCTGAATACATCTGTTTCCGTTCACCGGTCCATTTGGGCCGTTCGGCGGTTTCATCGACGCGGGGTAAGTAGATCTTAAACGAGGTGCCGTGCCCCGGTTCGCTGTACACCATGATGTCGCCGCCGGATTGCTTAACGACACCGTAAACCATCGACAGTCCGAGCCCGGTGCCCTTACCCACCTCTTTGGTCGTAAAGAAAGGCTCGAAAATATGCCGTCTCACATTCTCGTCAATTCCCACCCCGGTGTCGGTGACGCTCAGTTTTACGAACGGACCCGGTGCGATCGTCAGGTTTTGGCTCACGTAATCTTCGTCGAGAAAGACATTTTGCGTTTCGATCGTGAGCGTGCCGCCATGCGGCATTGCGTCGCGGGCATTGACCGAGAGATTCATAATGATCTGTTCGACCTGACCGGGATCGGCTTTGATATTGCCGAGCGTCGGATCGAGCACGGTGCGCAATTCGATATTCTCGCGGATAATGCGCTTGAGCATCTTCTCGATAGTTTCTATTACATAGTTGAGGTTGTGAACGACGGGCTTTAACACTTGTTTGCGGCTAAATGCCAGCAGTTGGCTAGTCAATTCGGCCGCACGGTCGCCTGCCTTTTTAACCTCTTCGACATTGTGCCGCAGTGGATCATCGGCCTGCATCTTTCTCAGCGACAGATCGCTGTAGCCGTTGATCGCCGTCAACAGATTATTAAAGTCATGTGCGATCCCACCGGCCAGAACACCAACTGCCTCCATCTTTTGCGATTGGCGAAGCTGTTCCTCCAGCGTTTTACGCGCCGTGATATCCTCGATCGAGCCTTCGTAGTGTGAGATCGCGCCATCAGCGCCGCGGATCACCCGTATGTTTTCCTGAGTCCAGATCGTCGTCCCGTCCTTTTTATACACCTCGCACTCATACGCTACTACTACTCCGTCTCGCTCAAGGATCGAGCTCAATTCGGCTCGGCAAGCCGCATCTACATAGTGCTGGGTGCCTGTATCGGTCCGCAATGCGATCAGTTCTTCCGGGGAGTCGTAACCGAGAATGCGGGCCATTGCCGGGTTTGCCGATATAAAGCGTCCGTCGTCGGTAGACTGGAATATGCCCTCGACCGCATTTTCAAAGATGCTGCGGTAATTTGCTTCAGCCGCTTCAAGAGCCTCTTCCGCGAGCTTCCGCTCGGTGATATCCTGCACTGTTCCGTAGAGGGCCACTACTTTGCCGGTCTCGTCCTTTCGCGGCGCTGCCCTTGCTTGGACCGAAACCCTCTGGCCGTTTGGGTGCAGAGCGACGAGCTCGTAATCCTGCGGATCGCCCGTCGCGATCGCCGCGGCGACCTTTTCCGACATTAGAGCAACGCTTTCGGCTTCAAACAACGTCTCGTTTTCCTCGTAGTTTTTCGGCGGCCCCAGGCTTGGATCACGCCCGACGATCTTGAACGTCTGCGGCGACCATGTGATCAAGCCGGTCGCAAGTTCCCAACCCCAGTCGCCCATCTTCCCGACGCGCTGTGCATCGTTCAAACGCTGCATCGTCTGCTCGATCTCTTTTTCGGCCAGCTTGCGCTCCGTGATGTCGGAAAATACGACCACGGACCCACTGAGGTGTCCGTCATTATCGAAGATCGGTGTGCAGACATACTCGACGGGAAAACTAGTGCCATCTTTTCGCCAGAAAACCTCGTCCGTCACCCGACGAACCAACCCGTCGAGTAAGGTCGCGTAGATGCCGCACTCGCTCCACGGAAAAGCGGTACCATCGGCACGCGTGTGATGTATCATGGGGTGTGACCGCTTGCCGATCAGTTCGGAGATCTCATAGCCAAGCATTTTTGCTGCGGCGGTATTTACAAATTTTATGGTGCCGTCCAGATCCATCCAGTGCACACCCTCGCCTAGCGACCTCAGAATAACTTCCTGTTCGTAACGCTGACGTTCCATTTGCTGTTCCAGCCCCTTGCGCTCGGTAATATCACGTGCGATGCCCTGGACACCCACGGCGATGCCGTCCTCATACATTATTCTCGTATTGACCTCCACTGCAACACGGTGACCATCCTTGGCGATTATCTCCAACTCATAGGCCGTTCTCTCTAAACCCTCCAGTTTCGCCGCGATCATCTCCTTCGCCCTCGCATGGTGCTCCGGTACAACGGCATCGCGCAGGTTTCTGGTTAGTGACTCTTCCCGAGTGAAACCCGTGATCCTCTCACCGGCCTTGTTGATCGACGTATAATTTCCTTCAAGATCCTGGGTGTAAATGATGTCCATCGCGTTTTCGACTAGCTCGCGGTAGCGTTCCTCGGATTCACGCAACGCCTCCATTACCTTTTTCCGTTCGGTGACGTCCCGGATGATCCCGGTGAAGAACCGTCGGCCATTCTGGACATACTCGGAAAAGGAGACCGTGATCGGAATTTCCCGGCCGCTTTTATGGAGACCAGTAAGTTCCACATAATCCCAGGACACGTGTTTCACGCCGGTCTCTTGA